>DATIUR010000491.1:0-14483 GCA_035466675.1 Anaeromyxobacteraceae bacterium
GAGGGGCACCGGCCCGCGATCCTTCCTGGTGGCGATGGCGGCGAGCCCCGCCATCGCCCTCGCCGGCGTGATCCTGGTCTCCGCCTGGCGGCCGGGCGCGCTCGCCGCCGCGTCGCCCCTGCTCGCGCTCTGGGCCATCGCGCCGCTCGTCGCGTACCGGCTCTCCCAGCCGATGGGGGGCAGGGACGCCGAGCTCGGTCCGGAGGATCGGCACTTCCTCCTCGCGGTGGCCCGGGCGACGTGGAGGTACTTCGAGGCGTTCATGGGCCCGGACGATCACTTCCTGCCCGCGGACAACGTCCAGGAGGCGCCCTCCAGGATCGCGCACCGGACCTCGCCCACCAACATCGGCATGGGGCTCCTCTCCACGCTGGCGGCCCACGACCTGGGCATCCTCCCGACCGGCGAGCTGATCGAGCGGATCGACTCCACCCTCACCACCATGGAGGGCCTGGAGCGGGTCGAGGGACACCTGTTCAACTGGTACGACACGGTGAGCCTGGCGCCGCTTGCGCCCCGGTACGTCTCGACCGTGGACAGCGGCAACCTCGCCGGCGCCCTGATCGCGGTCTCCGAGGGGCTCCGCCGCCTCGGGCGCGAGCCCGGGCCACCGGATCCGGGCCCGAGCGATCGCTGCGAGCGGCTCGAGAGCCTGTCGCGGCGCGCCGCCGCGTTCGCCGACGGGATGAGCTTCCGGTTCCTCTACGACCCGCAGCGGAGCCTCCTCGCCATCGGCTGGCGCGCCGCGGACGCGGAGGGACCCGGCCGGCTCGATCCCGCCCACTACGACCTCCTCGCCTCCGAGGCGCGGCTCGCCAGCTTCATCGCGATCGCGAAGGGCGACCTGCCCGAGAAGCACTGGTTCCACCTGGGCCGCGCCGTCACCAGCGTGCGCGGCCACCCGACGCTCCTGTCCTGGAGCGCGACGCTCTTCGAGTACCTCATGCCGCTGCTGGTGATGCGCAGCACCCCCGACACGCTGCTCGACCGGAGCTGCCGGATGGCCGTGCGCCGGCAGCGGGACTACGCGGCCGAGCGCGGGGTGCCCTGGGGGATCTCCGAGTGCGCCTACGACCTCGTCGATCACAACGGGAACTACCAGTACAAGGCGTTCGGGGTCCCGGGGCTCGGCATGAAGCGGGGCCTCGCCGACGAGCTGGTGGTCGCGCCCTACGCGACCGCGCTCGCGGCGCTCGTCCACCCCACCGCGGCGGCCGCGAACCTCCGCCGCCTCGAGCGCGAGGGCCTGCTCGGCTCGTACGGCTACTACGACGCCGTCGACTACACGCCCCGGCGCCCGGAGGAGCCCGGGGTGGACGCGGCCGGGCCCGCCCGCACCCGGGGCACGATCGTGCGGACCTGGCTCGCCCACCACCAGGGGATGACGCTGGCGGCCATCGCCGGAGCGCTCGCCGGCAACCGGATGGTGGAGCGTTTCCACGCGGACCCGCGCGTGCAGGCGACGGAGCTGCTCCTCCAGGAGCGCGTGCCGCGCCACGCGCCGCTCCTCCGGCCGCGCCCGGACGAGGAGGCACGGGTCGCGGCGCCGGTGCCGCCGGCCGCGGTCCGCCGCTTCCGCTCGCCGCACACGGCCTTCCCGCACGCGCAGTTCCTGTCGAACGGCAACTACACCGCCGTGGTCACGAACGCGGGGGGCGGCACGAGCTTCTGTCGCGGGCGCGCGGTCACCCGGTGGCGCCAGGACGCGACCCGCGACCCCGGAGGCCAGTACCTCTACCTTCGCGACGTCCGGAGCGGGCGGGTGTGGTCCGCGACGCACCACCCGACCGCGAGGGACGCGAAGGACGACGTGGCCGTGTTCACCATGGAGAAGGCGACGTTCCAGCGGAAGGACGACGACATCGGGACGCGGCTCGACATCGCGGTCTCGCCCGAGGACGACGTCGAGGTGCGCCGGCTCGAGGTGACGAACCACGGGGATCGCGTCCGCGAGCTCGAGATCACGAGCTACGCCGAGATCGTCCTCGCGCCGAACGCCGACGACCTGGCCCACCCCGCCTTCGGCAAGCTGTTCGTCGAGTCCGAGTACGTCGCGGAGTCGAACGCGCTGCTGTGCCGGCGCCGGCCGCGCGCCCCGGACGACGCCGAGCTCTTCGCCGTGCACGTCATCGGCCAGGAGGGGCGGACGCAGGGCCCGGTGGAGTGGGAGAGCGACCGGGGCCGCTTCCTCGGCCGGGGCCGCGGCCCGGAGGACCCGCAGGCGCTCGACGGGCGCCCGCTCTCCGGCACGACCGGCGCCCTGCTCGATCCCATCGTGAGCCTGCGGCAGCGCGTGCGCCTCGCCCCCGGCGGCGTGGTGAGGATCTCCTTCGCCACCGGGATGGCGTCGAGCCGGGAGACGGCCCTGGCGCTCGCGCAGCGCTACCACGACCCGACGTCCACCGCGCGGACGTTCGCGCTCGCGTTCGCGCACGCGCGGAGCCGGCTGCACCACCTCGGCATCTCGAGCGAGGAGGCCCTCCTGTTCGAGCGCCTCGCGTCGCGCGTGCTGTACGCCGACGCATCCCTGCGGCCGGGTCCGGAGATCCTCGCGCGGAGCACCCTGGGCCAGGAGGGGCTGTGGGCACACGGCGTCTCCGGCGATCTCCCGGTCCTGCTCGTGCGCGTCGTCTCGGACTCGGACCTCGCGCTGGTCCGGCAGATCCTGCAGGCGCAGGAGTACTGGCGGCTCAAGGGGCTCGCCGCGGACGTGGTGATCCTGAACGAGCACCCGGTCAGCTACCTCGACGAGGTCCACGCGCACCTCGCCGCCCTCCTCGACGACGGGCCCTGGCGGACCTGGAAGCACCGGGCGGGCGGCGCGTACCTGCTGCGCGGGGAGCGGATGACCGAGGCCGAGCGCCTCCTCCTCTCCGACGTGGCTCGCGCGGTCCTCTCGGGGGGCCGGGGGACCCTGGCGCACCAGCTCGATCGACCCGCGCCGCCCTCGCCCGAGCCGGCGTCCCCCGAGCGCCCGCCTCTCGCGAGCCCCGGCCCGGCGCGCGCGCCGGCCGCCCAGGCGCAGCCGGAGGTGCCGCCGCTCGCGCTCGCGAACGGCATCGGCGGCTTCTCCGAGGACGGGCGGGAGTACGTGGTCGTGCTCGAGGGAGGAGAGGAGACGCCGCTGCCCTGGTCGAACGTCATCGCCAGCCCGGCGTTCGGGACGATCGTCACGGCGTCCGGATCCTCCTTCACCTGGTCCGAGAACAGCCGGGAGAACCGCCTCACGCCGTTCGCGAACGACCCGGTCGCCGACCCGACCTCCGAGGCCCTCCTCGTCCGCGACGACGACAGCGGCGAGGTCTGGTCGCCCACCCCGGGGCCGCTGCCCCGCGGCGACGAGAGCGGCCGGTTCGTGATCCGCCACGGGGCGGGTGTCACCCGCTTCGCGCGCGCGGCGGGCGGCATCCGCCACGCCCTCGACGTCTTCGTGGACGCGGCGGACCCGGTCAAGCTCTCGCTCCTGACGCTGACGAACGAGAGCGGTCTCTCGCGGCGCCTCTCCGTCTTCGCCTACGTCGAGTGGGTCCTCGGGCCGCCGCGGGCCGGCCAGAACCTGCACGTCGTGACGGAGCAGGACGCGGCGACCGGCGCGGTCCTCGCCACGAACGCCTGGAACCACGAGTTCGCCGGCCGGGTGGCGTTCGCCCACGCCAGCGACGGGCTCCGCTCGGCGACCGGCGACCGCACCTCCTTCCTCGGCCGGAACGGCTCGCTCGCGCGGCCGGCGGCGCTCGGGCAGGAGACGCTCTCCGGACGCTTCGGCGCCGGGCTCGACCCCTGCGCGGCCCTGCACGTCGCCGTGGTTCTCGAGCCGGGCGAGACCCGGCGCATCGTGTTCCTCCTGGGCGAGGGGAGGGACGCGCCGCACGTCCGGGAGCTGATCGGCCGCCACGGCCGCCCCGAGGCCGCCGACGCCTCGCTCGAGGCCGTCCGGCGCGGGTGGGACGACACCCTCGGCGCGGTGCAGGTGAGGACCCCCGACGACTCCTTCGACGTCCTCGTGAACCGGTGGCTCCTCTACCAGGACCTCTCCTGCCGGATGTGGGCCCGCACCGGCTACCACCAGCCCGGCGGCGCCTTCGGCTTCCGCGACCAGCTCCAGGACGCGATGGCGCTCGCGCTGGCGCGGCCGGCGCTGGTGCGAGAGCACCTCCTGCGGGCGGCGGCGCGGCAGTTCCGCGAGGGGGACGTCCAGCACTGGTGGCACCCGCCCAGCGGCCGGGGGACGCGCACCCGCTGCTCGGACGATCTCGTCTGGCTGCCGTACGCGGTGGCGCACTACGTCCGGACCACGGGGGACGGCGGCGTGCTCGACGAGCGCGTCCCGTTCCTCGACGGGGAGGCGCTCGCGGCGGACGCCCAGGACGCCTACGCCCAGCCCCGCGTCTCGACGGAGGAGGCCTCCCTCCACGAGCACTGCGTGCGCGCCCTCGACCGCGGGCTCACCTCGGGGGCCCACGGACTGCCGCTCATGGGGAGCGGGGACTGGAACGACGGGATGAACCGCGTGGGGAGGGAGGGGCGCGGCGAGAGCGCCTGGCTCGGCTTCTTCCTCTACGCCGTCCTCTCCGACTTCGCGCCGCTGTGCGCGGCGCGCGGAGAGGTCGCCCGGGCCGCACGCTACCGCGCCGAGGCGGCCCGGCTCGCCGCCGCGCTGGAGCGAGCCTGGGACGGGGAGTGGTACCGGCGCGGCACCTACGACGACGGCACGCCGCTCGGGTCGGCGCAGAGCGACGAGTGCGCGATCGACTCGATCGCCCAGTCCTGGGCGGTGCTCTCGGGGGCGGCTCCGCCGCGGTTCGCGGACCGCGCCATGGACTCGGTCCGGACGCACCTGGTGCGGCGAGGGGCGAAGGTCGTGCTGCTGCTCGCGCCGCCGTTCGATCGCTCGGCGCAGGAGCCCGGGTACATCAAGGGCTACCCGGCCGGCGTGCGGGAGAACGGCGGCCAGTACACGCACGCCGCCGCGTGGATCGTGATGGCGCTCGCCAGGCTGGGGAGCGGCGACGAGGCGGCCGAGCTGTTCCACATGCTCAACCCGGTGAACCACGCGCGTACGCGCCCGGACGTGGCGCGCTACCAGGGCGAGCCGTACGCCGTCGCCGGCGACGTCTGCGCGCGCCCCGAGCACGCGGGGCGTGCCGGGTGGACCTGGTACACGGGCTCGGCCGGCTGGATGTACCGCGCCGGGCTCGAGAGCCTCCTCGGGCTCCGGCGCCGCGGGCAGGCGTTCGAGCTGGACCCGTGCATCCCCGCCTCGTGGCCCGAGTACGAGATCACCTGGCGCTTCGGCCGGACGCGGTACCAGATCTCGGTCACGAACCCCGAGCGCCGCTGCCGCGGGATCGGCGCGGCCCAACTGGACGGCGTCGCGGTCGATCCCCGGGCGATCGCGCTCGTGGACGACGGCGGAACGCACCGCGTGCGGGCGGTCCTCGGCACCCCGGCGCCTGCGACGGGGGTCTCCGCGGGCAAGGGCCTGGACGCGGAATTGCGCGCCGGTTAGGAGTCGACGAGCAGGGCCGGCACGCCGGCCCGGGAGCCCGCCATGGCCCAGACGCCGTCCACCATGCTTCCCATGGGCACGCCCCTTCCCCCGCTTCGCCTCGCCGACGCGGTCACGGGGCGGACGGTCGACGCCCTCCGGCTCGCCTACCGCGGCCAGTTCGACGACAGCCGCCCCTCGAAGCACACGCCGGTCACCGGCGCTTCGCTCTCCGCGGCCATCGAGGCCGTGGCGGCGGGCCGCCCGCCGGCGGGCGAGCAGAAGCCGAGCGTCGGGTGCAACATCAAGTGGAAGCCCGGCAACGCCCCGCCCTCGTTCGGCTGAGCGGCCCGGGCCCGGCCCCCGGACGCCCCGCTTCTCGGCGGCGCGGCGGCACCTCGACGACCCAGGCGCGCTCGCCGGCGGCGCGCACCGTGATCCGACGGAGCCGGGCCGGGAGGAGCCGGGCGCCTCGCAGGCCGTTCGCCGTGGACCTCGTGAGCGACGGTGGCGCGTCACTCCTTCAGCACCTCCTTGCACTCGCCGGGCAGCCGACCCCGCTCCCGCTCGATCTCGCAGCGCGCGCGCACCGCACGCTCGTCGCGCTGGAGCTTCTCCGAGGCCACCTTCGGGCGTGCCTCCGCGATGACCGGCGCCTTGCGCGGCAGCCGCGTGGTCGGCGTGGGCTTCCCGATCTTGGCGGGGACGTCGTCGCGCGTCACCGCCGCCGCGGCGAGCCGCGCGGCGTCCCGTGGGGCGCCCGGCGTGGCTCCGAGGCTTTCGAGCCGCCTTTCCGGCGAGTTCTCCTCCTTCTCGACCCGGGGCGCCGGCGCGGCGGCCGGAGCCATCGCCTGGGCGCAGGGCGTCCCCATCGTCCACTCGAGGTGAAGCTCGCCGTGCACGCGTGGAAGGATCCGCCGCTCCTGATCCGCGCGCGGCAGGTCGATCTCCACGACGACGCCCTCGCCGGCGGCCCAGGTGATGCGCGGATCGGCCGGCACGTCGCGGGACTTCTTGACGACCGTGCCCGCCGCCAGATCCACCGAGGTCGCGCCGCAGCGCCAGGGGATGCGGAACGCCACGGTGTCCAGCGGCAGGAGGTGCAGGTAGCGGCTGCAGAAGCCCTCGTTCCCCCAGTTGCGCGCGAAGAACGCCCACCGCTCGCGGTCGGGCGCGTTCTCCACCTTCAGCGCGAAGACGTAGACGGGGTGCAGCTCGGAGTGGCAATCGTGCTCGCAGTCGAGCCCGAACAGGCCCGTCAGGACCGCCTCCTGGCCGCGGACCTTCTCCCTTGCCTCCCGGTCGCCGCTCGCGACGGCCTCTCGCAGCTCGTTCCACCAGGGCGTGTCGAAGAAGGCGACCGTCTCGGAGGAGTCGAACTCCACGTGGATCGAGTTGCCGTTCGAGGTGACGATCGCGGCCGTGCCATGGGGCAAGAGTTCCAGGGTGTAGTCGCCATCGATGGCCGCCTCGTTCCAGTACAAGCGCCCGGGATACGTCACCGGCCACCAGTTCACGTGGCCGTGGATGTCCTGCTGCGTACCGAACGAGCAGATCACGTCGGCGAACCCCGCCGCGACGTCGAGGGAAGGTTCCTGGGTCGTGCAGCGATCGAACACGAGCTTGCCGGGGCCCTCCGCGCAGAGGGCGGCCGGGTCCGGCGTGCCGTGATCGTCCCACTGGTGCTTCCAGCGGGGCGACAGGGGGAGCCCGGCGTCGTCGGTCGCGGCCGCCGTGTTCGAGTCCTTCGCGAAGAGATCCAGCGGTTTCTCGCCAAAGGTCGGATTCCGGACGCGGTCGACGACGGGCGCATGACAGCACCCGCTCGCGAGCAGCATGGGGACGGCGATCGCCAGACGGGAAGGGCGCATCTCGGCTCTCCTCATGTGCGGCTGCGACTCCGCATGTTCGGCCGCGACTCCGCGGGACGGGCTGGTTGCACGCGGAGCAGGGCGTGATGACACGGTGAGCGCCCGGACCGTCGGATGTGACGCCCCCTGGACCCGGGACCCTCATCCCTTCGAGGCGCGCGCTCCGGCCCACCCGGATCTCCGTCACGTTCCCCTCGCCCGGGCGTCCGCCAGTCGCGAGCGGCGTGCGCCGCTCCGATGGGAGGCACCAGGCGGATCGCGTCCACCGTGGTCCTCACCGGCTTTGCGTTCCTCGCCGGGCCCTCCTGGGCGCAGGCGCCCTCCGGCTGGGAGTACGCGGCGAAGGCGGTGTGCGGCCAGACTCGCGGCAGGATCGTCGCGCCTGGCCTCTACTTCACCGCCGTCAACGTCCACAACCCGAACGCCCGCCCCGTGGAGCTGAAGTTCAAGGTCGCGACCGCCCCGGAGATGAAGCCGGGAGGGATCTTCTGGTTCGACGGCGCCCTGAAGCTCGCGCCCGATCAGGCCGTGGAGCTCGATTGCCCGGAGATCATGAAGCTGGCGCAGTCGAGCGCGTTCCTGAAGGGCTTCCTGGTGCTGCAGAGCTCGCTCGAGCTCGACGTGGTGGCGGTGTACACGGTCGCGGGATCCAGCCGGATGGTGGAGGACCTCGAGCTGGAGCGCGTGCCGGGCAGGCGGATGGCCTGCGACGGGCCGGACCTGGTGGTCGAGAGCATCGCCGATCCCGTCTACGACGCCGCCGCGAAGCAGTCGGTCGTCACCGTCGTGATCCGGAACGCGGGTGGCGCCGCGGCCGGCGCGAGCCACACCCGGCTCGTCGATCCCTCCACGGCGCCGCCGAACGAGGACGTCCAGCCGACGCCGGCGCTCGCGCCCGGCGCCGCCGCGACGCTCACGTTCCGGCTGCCCTACTGGGTGTTCAACCCGGACGCCGACCTCGAGGTCACGGCCGACTACAAGGACATCGTCAGGGAGTGCCGCGAGGACAACAACGTCGCGAAGTACCACAAGCTCGGCTGAGTTCCCGACCCGTCCCGGCTCGTTCCCTCGCGAGACCCCTCGTCAGCGCGACCGCAGCCGCGCCGGCTGCCAGTGCAGGGATCGGTGCGCGGCCACGCGGTCGGCGCGCGAGAAGGGCTTCACCAGGACGACGCCGGCCACGAACCCTCCCACGTGCGCCCAGAAGGCGACCCCGCCGCCGACGTTCCCGGTCGAGGCCAGCCCGCTCAGCACCTGGATGGCGATCCAGTAGCCGAGCATCGCCCAGGCGGGCAGGGCGACCGTGGTGAGGAGGAATCCGAGCGGCAGGAGCGCGAACACGCGCACGCGCGGGTAGAGGACGAGGTAGGCGCCCATCACGCCGCTGATCGCGCCCGAGGCGCCCACCATGGGAACGCCCGAGTCCGGCTGCGCCACCACCTGCGCCAGCGCCGCCACCAGCCCGCACAGGAGGTAGAAGGCCGCGAACCGCGGCCGGCTCATCGAGTCCTCCACGTTGTCGCCGAAGAGCCAGAGGAACCACATGTTCCCGAGCAGGTGCATCCAGGAACCGTGGAGGAACATGGAGGTGAGCACGTTCGAGGCCTGCCGGCCCGGATCCGTCAGGCAGACGAGCCCGTCGCCCATGGGGAACCCGCTCCCCGGGCGGAGCGTGCCGGTGAGCTCGCCGGGGATGAGGCCGAGGTCGCAGACGGAGGTGGCGAGCGGCAGCGGCGCCCCGGCCCCCTGGACGAGGAACCAGGCGAGCAGGTTCAGGGCGATGAGGCCGATGACCACCCAGGAGCGGCGCTGCGCGACGTTCTCGTCTCGGTAGGGGAACATGGCCGCGAGCCTACACCCGAACGCCGGCGCGCCTCATGCACCCAGGCGACGTACGGGAGCGTCCGGTCCGGGTCCGGCCGGGTCCACAACAGTCCCGCCGGGACGCGCCGCCGCCGGGCGGCGGAGCAGGCAGGAGGCGTCCACCCTTCCGGCTGCGATCTCGCCCAGGATTGCGGTAAGGTCCTTCCACGCTGCGTGCGCTCTCTCCCGAACGACCTACGGCCCGGACGCGAACCCGGTCGAGGGGTTGCGGGTGCACGCCCGGCGTGGAGTCGTTCGGCGGCGCGTGCGGCTCGCGGCCGAAGCGCCCGGCGTTCTCTCCGGAGGTGAAAGCCATGGCCATCTACTTCGTTCCCAACGATCCGCTCGCCGGCCCCGCAGCGCCGCCCCGCCGCAAGAAGAAGCCGCGGCGCGACCGGCCGGCCGGCCGCGCCGGCTTCCGGTGGCACGATCCGGCCCCGGAGGGGCTCCACGCCGACGGCTCGCCGGAGTTCCTCTACTGGCAGTGCCGCGAGGCGGCCCTGGCCGCCCTGGCCGCCTGGGAGCGCGACGCGGGCACGCTCCCCTCCTGGCAGGCCGGCGCCCGGATCGACCTGTGGCAGAACGCGGTCGCGCAGCTCGGCGAGAGCCAGGACCTGAACGCCTTCTACGACCGCCAGAGCCTCCAGTTCTTCGAGTACGACGACGGGACCAAGCGAACCCTCTCCGGAGCGAGCACCGACGTGGTCGCGCACGAGGCGGGCCACGGGGTGCTCGACGCGATCCGCCCGGACCTGTGGGACGCCCCCTACCTCGAGTCGGCCGCGTTCCACGAGGCGTTCGGGGACTGCCTCTCGCTCCTCGCCGCGCTCTCGGACGGGAAGTCGCGGACGGCGCTCGGCGCGGCGGGCCCGGGGAAGCGCAACTTCGTGGAGACCACCGCCGAGGATCTCTCCGACTCGATCCGGCGCCTCGATCCGCTGCACAACGCGGCCGAGCCGCGCCGGGCCCTGAACAGGCTCCGCTGGCAGCTCCCCGGCACCCTCCCCGCCAGCGGCGGGCCGGGGGTGCTCATCAACGAGAGCCACAGCTTCGCGCGCGTCTTCACCGGCTGCGTGTGGGACCTCTTCCTGGGGCTGGCCGCGGGCGCCACCACCTCGGCGGCGCTGCGGAAGGCCGCCCGGACCGTGGCGCGCCTGCTGGCCGCCGGCGCGCGCACCGCGCCGAGCGGTCCCCGCTTCTTCCAGGCGGTGGGGCGGGCCATGACCCTGGCCGACGAGGAGTCGAACGACGGCGCGAACCGGGTCGCCATCCGCGACGCCTTCGCCGCCCACGGGATCGCCCTCGGCTCGAACGCCCTGCTGGCGCCGTCGGCCGCCCTGGCGGGCGCCGAGCCCAGGGTCACCAGGGCCCGCGCTGCGCTGGCGCGGCCCACCGTCCGCGACCTGGCCGCGCGCATCGGCGCCAAGGCCGGCGCGAAGGTGGGCGTGCAGCCTTGGCGGATCGCCGGGGCCGACGTGGCGGAGGCGCTCCACCGCCGCGAGGTCACCCTCGCCGACGTCAGCCCCAGGCTCCGGGGCGTGGTGGCGCTCGCGCCGGAGGTGATGCTGATCGGGGCCTCGGGGCGGCGCCCGGCGGTGCTGGGAGCCCTCCCGGATCCCGCCTCGACGATGGAGGAGGTGCGCAGCTACGTCTCCGGGCTGCTCGGCCGCGGCCGGATCCAGCTCGACCGCCGCGCCGCGGTGAGCGTCCGCGGCGCGAAGGTGCCCGGCTGGCACAGCCACGCGGTGAAGGTCGTGGCCGGGAAGAAGGTCCTGGTGCGGGTCCGCTTCGCCTGCGGAGGAGGCGCGCCGGGCCGCCGCCGATCTCAGCAGTAGAAGCGGGCACGCCGGAGGAGGCGGCGTCCGCGCCCGTCCGTCTCGAGGACGTGCGTGGCGCCCGGGCCGGGCCGGCCCGTCTCGGCCACCTCGCCCCGCGCGAAGAGCCCCTCGACGTGGCTGGCCGCCTCGGCCAGCGCCTCGGGCTCAAGCTCCGCCGCCTCGATGGCCGACGGCCGGCCGGCCGGGTCGAGGCGCACCACCACCTCGGTGGGGATCGCGACGTGCACGCCCTCCGGGATCCGGCCGCCGCGGAGGGGAGTCCACCGCGCGGCCCGGGCCAGGATCCGGCCCGCCTCGGCGCCCACCACCGAGACGTCCACCAGGTCCGGCGCGAGCCGGGGTCCGAGCGCGGCGGCGAGGTTGCGCAGGTTCGGCCGGTCGAGGCGCAGCGCCAGCAAGAGGGGGACGTCGCGCCAGTCGACGAAGTCGGCGCCGAGCGCGAGGACCGCCATGCGCAGGGAGCGGCAGGCGTCGGCGTGCCGGGCGTCCCCGAGCACGATCGCGCAGCCATCGAGCTTCGCCGGCGCACCGAGGCGCCGGAGGGCCGCCTGGAACAGCCGCCGGTCCGGGACGGCCGCGCCGGCCACGGCCGCGGTGGCGATCGCGGCGGGATCGAGCGGCACGTCGCCGAGCCCCGCCTCCTGCCAGCGCTCGAGCACGCCTTCCACCCCGAGCCCCCCGTCGACGAGCCCGACCGCCAGCGGCCGCCCGGCCCCGACCTCCAGGGACCGCAGCGCGGCGAGCGCCTCGCGCACGCCGGGACGGGCCCGGCCCGCGTCGACGACGGCATCGAGCTCGACGAGGACCGCGTGGATCACGATGCTCGATGCTAGGGACGGGGGTCGAGCCCGTCAACGCGGGAGGCCGGGCCGCGGCCCTCCGGGTTCCTCCGGAGGGAGGCCCCCGCGTGAACGGTGAGTGCGACCGTCCCGGCGGCGGCAGATTCCGCCGGCCGCCGCGCCGGCGCCCGGCGGCCTCGCCGGATGCCTCGCGAAGGGGAACACCTCGTCGCCCCCGCGCTGCTCGCCCGGGTGGAGGCCCCGGTGCTTCTCCTGGAGGGAACCAGCGAGACGGCCCCCGCGCGAAGGAGAAGGACGAGCGCGTCCTGGCCCTGGCACGCTCGGCGCTGGAGCGGCTGCCCTGCGCACGCCTGGCCGTCTTCCGGGGCGGCACGCACCGGCTCGCAGAGCCGGGCGCCGCCGGCCTGGTGGCCCCGGCTCGCCGCGGAGTGGCTCGAGGCCCACCTGCTGGGTGGGGAGACGTGGGCACGGCCCGCCGCGAGGGGGGACGCCCCAACTGGTCCGCCCGCTTCTCGCGTGCGCCGGCCCGCCCCCGGGCTGTAATCCATCTTCCGTCGCCCGCCCCCCACCGCAGGAGAACACCGCCCATGATCCAGATCCGCGACGACATCCTCGCAACCTTCCCGGAGCTCTTCGGCCAGAAGCGCGTGAACGGCCGCGACGTTCACGTCGAGGAGACCATCGAGGAGCTGACCCGGGAGCTTCGCCCCGAGATCGCCGCGGTCCTGCGGGCGCGGCGCGAGCTGCTCGAGTCTCCCACCCCGGTGAGCCGCAAGTACGCCTGGCCGAGGTGGGACGAGAAGGTGGAGGACCCGGCCGGCGGCAAGCCCTGGACCTTCAGGCAGATCGTGCAGGGCCTCGTCGACAACTTCCTCGGCCGGGACACGCCCTGGCGCTGGCGCCTCAACGACGAGGTGCCCATCCCGGCGCACGTCCACCCCTCGCGCAATCCCGGCCTGGAGCTGACCGGCCCCTGGCACCCGCTCGACATGGCCTTCAACGCGCTCAACAGCGCCGCGGCCATGAACATGCCGGACTTCGAGGACGCCTCTCCCTCGCACTTCCGCCCGGACGGCACGCCCTCCACCGAGCCCATCGGCATCTTCGCGGCGATGCGGAACGCCAAGGAGATCCACGAGGGGCGCTGGACCGGCCGGCCCTACGAGGTGGTCAAGAAGGGGAAGACCCGCGCGTACCGGATCGACCGGCCGGCGTCCGCCTGGCCGACGCGGCTCGCCCGTCCGCCCAGCCTCCACCTCCTCTACGACCACGTCCTCGTGGACGGCAGGCCCGCCCCCGGGCTGGTCGTCGTCACCACGATCTGGGCGCTCGACAACCTCGACGCCCTGGCCCGGCTGGGCAGCGGCGTCTACTTCTACATCCCGAAGCTCCAGACCCCGCGCGAGGCGCTCGTCGTCGAGAGGCTCCTCTCGCGCCTGGAGGCCAAGGTGGGCGTCCCGGCCGGCACCTTCAAGGTGAAGATGCTCTACGAGGAGGGCAACGCCGGCCGCCAGCTCCCCGCCATCCTCTGGGTCCTGCGCCGGCGCCTGCTCGGCGCCAACGTGGGCCGCTGGGACTACCTGGGGAGCCTCATCGAGATGTGGCGGGACGACCCGAAGGGCGTCTTCCCCGATCCGCAGGCGGTGGGGATGGCCACCCCCACCATGATCGCCTACCAGCGCTACGACGCGCTCCTCATGCTGATGGCGGGCCTGAAGGACGGCGAGCTGTCGAACGCCGCGCCCATCGGCGGGATGGCGGCGGTGATGATCTACCAGCCGGGCGATCCCTACGGCCGGTCCCGCTACAACCCGGTGGCCCTGCGGGCCATCGTGATGGACAAGACGCGCGAGCGCCTGCTCGGCCTCATGTTCGTGCCGGACGAGCCGCTCCCGGCCGGGAGCCGGCCCACGCTCGACGACGTGCTGGCCGGGCGGGTGAAGGGGCGCCTCCACGACGCCTTCCGGCAGAGCTGGGTGGCGAGCCCGGAGACGGAGTACGTCGCCGCCGGCACCGGGCCGCTCAGGGCCCGGGTCGAGGAGCTGCAGGCGATGATCGACGCGCCGGTGGAGATCGCCGCGCAGGTGAGCGGGAAGCCGGTGGCCTCGGTGGGGAGCGGGCTCACCGACGCGGAGCGGGAGATGCTGCGCGCCCGTGACCTCCTCGACGCGCGGGGCCGGATCACGCCCTGGGTGGTGGCCCGGGAGGCCTTCGACGCGCCGGAGAAGCTCCTCACCCGGGACCTGTGGCAGTCGATCTACGCCGTGCCGGCGGGCGACGTGACCATCGAGCACGTCCAGCACTCCTTCTACATGGCGGCCAACTACGGCTTCCAGATCCTGAACGGCAACTTCGCCGCCGCCATCGACGACTACGAGCTGCGGCAGCGGTTCATGAACGACCTCGCCACCTACCGCATCTACGTGTCCTGGCTCTGGTCGCTGGTGCACCGCCGGGCCCGGATCACGAAGGACGGCCACTTCCAGCGCTGGGCGCTCACCGAGGACGGCGTGGTGCTGGGGAGGAGCGCCGAGCCGGTGAAGGTGGGCACGCGCTTCGGCCCGGAGCTCTTCCAGAAGGTCTGGGACTACCACGACGAGTGGACGAACGCGTTCTTCGCCGA
>DATIUR010000492.1:0-11818 GCA_035466675.1 Anaeromyxobacteraceae bacterium
GGGGCTCCTGGCCGAGCCGATCGGGCGGCTGGCCCGGACGGCCCGCCCGGCCTTGGCAGCGGCCGTCGCGCTCGTCCCCATCGCGGCCCTGGCGGCGTCGGGCGCGCCCTCCCTGGCGCGGGTCCGGGCGGACCTCGACGCGGTGGCCGGACGGCACACGGAGGACGTGCTCGCGGGCGGGTGCAATCTCGTCGCCGGCGACTACTGGTCGGTCTGGCCGGCCGTGTGGCACGCGACGCTGGTCGCGCGCGAGCGCGGGCTCGAGCGGAGGTTCTGGGGCATCGCGCACCGGACCAACCCCACCGTGGCGCAGTGGTCCGCGCTGCCGCGCGACTCGCTCCGGATCTGCCGCCCGCGCGGGGAGGAGGTCCAGGCGGAGAAGTGGCTCCGCGCCTACCACCTCTGGCCGGTCCGGGAGGTGGAGCGGCGCGGGACGGTGGACGTCCTGGCGGTGGAGGCCGCGGACGGGGGCCGGTGAGCGGCGGCGGAGATGGGATCCGGCTTCGCCTCAGCGCCGCACCGGCTCGTCCGGGCGCGTCTTCTCCCTCGGGTACTCGTCGGGAACGACCAGGTGGAGCGCCTTGAGACGCCGGTACAACGTGCTTCTGGAGACGCCGAGCATCCGGGAGGCCCGGCTCAGGTTGTGGCCCGACAGGGCGATGGCCCGGGAGATGGCCTGCCGCTCGCCCTCCCCGGATGTCGTCATCCCGGGAGCCCCGGCGTCCGGCGCGTCGGCCGGGGTCGCAGCGGCCGCGGCGACCACCTCGGGCAAGTGGCCCACCTCGATCCTCTCGCTCCCGACGGCGACGTGGAAGGCCCGCTCCACGGCGTTCTCCAGCTCCCGCGCGTTGCCCGGCCAGGTGTGCCCCGCGAGCGCCGCCCTGGCCTCCCGGCTGAACGCCAGGCGGCATCCGCCGATCAGGTTGAGCCTGGCCAGCGTCGCCTCGGCGAGCAGGTGGACGTCCTCCCTGCGGGATCGCAGCGGCGGGATGTCGATCCGGAATCCGGCGAGCCGGAAGTACAGATCGGGCCGGAGACCCATGACGGGCTCCTGCTCGGGCGCGACGTTCCTGTTCGTGGCCGCGATGACGCGGATGTCGACCTCCACCTCCCGGCCGCCCCCCACCGGGACGACGCGCTTCTCCTCGAGGGCCCGGAGCAGGCTGGCCTGCATCTCGAGGGGCATCTCGGAGACCTCGTCCAGGAAGAGCGTCCCGCCGCCCGCCAGCTCGAACTTCCCCTTGCTCCCCTCCCGGCGGGCCCCCGTGAAGGCCCCGGGCGCGTACCCGAACAGCTCGCTGGCGATGAGGTCGCGGGGGATGGCGGCGCAGTTCAAGGCCACGAAGGGGCCGGCGGCGCGCCGGCTCAGCTCATGGATGGCCCGGGCCACCATCTCCTTTCCGGTACCGCTCTCCCCCCGGATCAGGACCGGCACGTCGGTGCCGGCGATCCGCGCCATCCGGACGCACCGCCGGAACGCCTCGCTGTCGCCGATCAGGTCGGCGAAGGCGTCGGGCACGCGGCCGCCGCCGGCGGCCGACCCGGGCGAGGCCGGTCCCGGCGCGGGCCGCTCGCAATAGGGCCTCGGCGGCATCGGTCCGGGCGACGTCCAGAGCGGCTCGATCTGGCCGCGGTCGCCGACGCGCGCCACGCGGGTCCACAGCCAGGCGTGCTGCGTCAGCGAGTCCATCATCACGCTGCCGCGAGGCGTCTCGTGGAAGGGGGCCTTGAGGAGGGAACGCACCTTGCGGGTCGCCTCGGTCCGCGCCGCCCCTCCACCGGCGCGCCGGTGGCACCGGGCCAGCATCTGCACCGCCTCGTAGGCGGCGGCCATCATGCCGTTGATGGCCTGGTCGCCGAACCGGCGGCGGTACTCCGTCGCGAAGCCGTCGCGAGCCGAGCCTGGAGGCTCCAGGTGCCCGTCGGCGAAGTAGTGGCCGGCGGCGGCGGCGAGCCCCATGCTCCTCAGCTCGACCTCCGAGGTGATGGGGCTGACGATGGCGTTCCCCAGGCCCCCCTCCCGGTGCTGCCGGTAGAACGCGGGGATGCTCCGGCCGACCAGGGTGGAGAAGACCACCGGCGCGCCGCCCCACCCCCGCAGCGCCGGCAGCGCCTGCAGGAACCGCGAGAAGTCCTCCCAGCCCAGCGGGAAGTAGGCCTCGTGCAGGATCTGCCCTCCGGCGCGCTCGATCATGCCGCGGACCTGCCGGTTCACCGAACGGGGATAGACGTAGTCGGACCCGACCAGCACGAACCGCGCCGAGAGGTGGGAGATGGTCCAGGAGAGAAGCGGATCCACCTGCTGGTTCGGCACCGCGCCGAAGTAGAAGACTCCGGGGTGCGCCTCCTCGCCCTCGTAGATGGTGGGGTAGACGAGGGCCCCCCCGGTCTCCTCCAGCACCGGGATGAGCGCCTTCCGGCACGCCGAGGTGTAGCAGCCGACGAGGAACTTCACCTTCCCCCCCGTCAGCAGCTCGTGCGCCGCCCGCGCCGCCGTGTCCGGATCCGAGCGGATGTCCGCGACCACGGGCTCGAGCCCGGCCCCGATGTCGGCGTTGGCCCGCTCGATCCCCAGCAGGCTCGCCTCGAGCAGGCGGGCCTCGACGATCGAGGTGGCGCCGCTCGTGGAGTAGAGGAGCCCCACTCTGGTCTTTTCGTTCATGGGAAGGCTCGCTCCCCTCCCCCGAGGGCCCGGTCGAACGAGACAGGCAGGCGCGGCGACTTCGGATTCCCCGCGCGGCCGGGCTGACTGCGCAGCTCGCGGCGCCGCCGGGCCGGCCCCCCCGGCCGGGAGCGCGTCGCACTCTCCGAGGCGACCGGGAACTCCGAAGCTCGGGAACGACCTCGCACCATGGAGAGGCGCTCGCGTCCCCGCGGGCTGTGCCGCGTCGATCGTGACCATGAAAGGTCGGCTCGACGCGTGTCAAGCGCCCCGGTCGGGGCTTGGCACACTCTTGTTCCTGCGGCTGCTGCCCCCGACGAGATCGTCCGGAGAGGATGAAGCACCGCGGGGGCGAGCGCGAACGCGCCACCGCTCGAGATCGCCAGCCGCATCGGGCGCCGCGGCCGGATCGCGCCGGCGCCGGGACGCTCCGTGGCGACACCGGTCGCTCCGTCGCGCCGGGGGCACCCGCCTTGCAGCGGGACGGATGAGGCTCGGAGCGCTCGCCGACCGGCGCACCCGGGCCGTGAACGTCTTCGTCTGCGGCCCGACGGGAGGATTGACCATGGGTATGCTCGGATGCGCGCTGGTCTACGTCGGATTCGTCCTCTTCATCAACGCACTCATGCTGCTCGGCAAGCTCGACGGAAAGCACGTCGCCCCCATGAACGTCTTCACGGGGCTCCTCATCTTCTTCGGCGTGATGAGGACCGTGGTCCTGCAGGGGGAGGGGATCACGCCGTACTTCTTCGCGATGCAGTCCCTCCTCTTCGGCTTCACGTATCTGTGGGTGGCCGCCAACAGCATCTGGAACCTCGACGGCAAGGGGCTCGGCTGGTACTGCCTGCTGGTCGCGATCGTGGCGGTGCCGACCGCGTTCACCGCCCTGCCCGACGTCGGCCTCCTGGTGCTGTGGCTGATGTGGGCCACCCTGTGGTTCGCCTTCTTCCTCCTGCTGGCCCTGGGGAGGCAGATCGCCCGGGCGACCGCGAACTGGACTCTCGTCAACGCGGTCGCCACCGGCGTGGCGGGCTACCTCATCCTCGTCAAGGTCTGGCCCTGGCTTCGCTGAACCGCCCTCCCATCCCGGAGGCGGAGCGCGAAGGCTCTTTCGAGCGAAAGGAGAGCACGAATGCTGCACGGCGACATTTCCAGCAGCAACGACGCAGTGGGCGTGGCGGTCGTGAACTACAAGATGCCCCGGATGCACACCAAGAAGGAGGTCCTGGAGAACTGCCACAAGATCGCGGAAATGATCCAGGGGATGAAGGTCGGCCTGCCGGGCATGGACCTCGTCATCTTCCCCGAGTACAGCACCCACGGGATCATGTACGACGCCAAGGAGATGTACGACACGGCGTCCAGCGTCCCAGGGGAAGAGACGGAGATCTTCGCCAAGGCCTGTCGCAAGGCGAAGGTCTGGGGCGTCTTCTCGCTGACCGGCGAGCGGCACGAGCAGCACCCCAACAAGGCCCCGTACAACACGCTCATCCTCATGAACGACAAGGGCGAGATCGTCCAGAAGTACCGGAAGATCATGCCCTGGGTGCCCATCGAGGGCTGGTACCCCGGCAACAGCACCTACGTGTCGGACGGGCCCAAGGGGCTCAAGGTGAGCCTCATCATCTGCGACGACGGCAACTACCCCGAGATCTGGCGCGACTGCGCCATGCGGGGCGCCGAGCTGGTGGTCCGCTGCCAGGGCTACATGTACCCGGCCAAGGAGCAGCAGATCCTGATGGCCAAGGCGATGGCGTGGGCCAACAACGTCTACGTCGCGGTCGCCAACGCCTCCGGGTTCGACGGCGTCTACTCCTACTTCGGCCACTCGGCCATCGTCGGCTTCGACGGCCGCACCTTGGGCGAGTGCGGCGAGGAGGACGACGGCGTGCAGTACGCGGCCTTGTCGAAGTTCCTCATCCGCGACGCCCGGAAGAACCTGCAGTCCCAGAACCACCTCTTCAAGCTGCTCCACCGCGGCTACACGGGGAAGATCAACTCGCGCGAGGAGGCCCAGGGCGTTGCCGCCTGCCCGTACGAGTTCTACAAGAAGTGGGTCGCCGATCCGGACGGTACGCGCAAGATGGTGGAGGCGCTGACCCGGCCGACGGTCGGCACCGAGGAGTGCCCCATCCCGGGCATCCCGTCGAGCAAGGATGCGGTCCACGCGTGACGGGCGCCTCCCGCCTGCCGCGGGCCGGTGCCCGCGGCAAGCGGGGTCGCGCGCCCGGGGGTCGCTCGGCGTGCCTCGAGGCCGTTCCAGCCGTCCCGCGGGAGCCACGGCCCCACGGAAGCGCGCCCCTCCGAGTCGCCCACCCGCGCCGGATCTCATCCGGCAGTACCTCATCACCGAGGAGCCCTACTACCGGCCCACCGGCGACGAGGTGGCGCTCTTCGAGGCGGCCTTCGCGGTGCGCATGCCCATGATGCTCAAGGGGCCGACCGGCTGCGGCAAGACGCGGTTCATCGAATACATGGCGTGGCGGCTCCGCAAGCCCCTGGTGACCATCGCCTGCCACGAGGACATGACCGGATCGGACCTGGTGGGCCGCCACCTGCTGGACGTCGAGGGCACGCGCTGGCAGGACGGCCCCCTCACACTGGCGGTCCGGCACGGCGCCATCTGCTACCTGGACGAGATCGTGGAGACGCGCCAGGACACCACCGTCATCATCCATCCGCTCACGGACGCCCGGCGCGTGCTCCCGCTGGAGAAGAACGCCGAGCTGGTGCACGCCCATCCCGACTTCCAGCTGGTGATCTCGTACAACCCCGGCTACCAGGCGGCCCTGAAGGACCTGAAGCAGTCGACCCGGCAGAGGTTCGGCGCCCTCGACTTCGGCTGGCCGCCTCGCGACGCCGAGATCGAGATCGTGATCCACGAGTCCGGCGCCTCCCCCGAGGTCGCGGCGAAGCTGGTGAGCATCGGCGAGCGCTCGAGGAACCTGAAGGGCCACGGCCTCGACGAGGGTGTCTCCACCCGCATGCTCGTCTACGCGGGTTCCCTCATCGCGCAGGGGGTGGACCCGGTCTCGGCCTGCGGGGTCGGCATCGCGCGGTCCGTCACCGACGACCCCGACGTCCGCGACGCCTTGCAGGCGGCGATCGGGGCGTTCTTCTGACCTCGCGATGGCTCCCCCCGCCCGCCCCCCGCGGCCCCCGGAGCGCCCGCTCCGACCGGTGGTGGGCCCCGCGGCCACGCCGTTCGCGGACGTGCGGCGGCGGATCGCCCTCTTCGTCCGCGCGCTCTGGGACCGCGGGCCGAAGCTCGTCCCGAGCCCCGGCCGGGGAGGGCCGCAGCGCGTGGCCATCGTGGGCGACACCCTCCACCTGCCCGACGTGGCGGAGGCGGCGGCGGGCCGGGACGGCGCCACGGTGTACCGCGCCGCCGCGGCCCACGCGCTGGCCCACCTGGTCCACTCCACCCGCAGGTTCCCGGTGGGGTCGCTGCGCCCGGTCCAGCTGGCGCTGGTGGCGCTGGTCGAGGATGCTCGGGTCGAGCGATTGGCCGCGGAGGAGATGCCGGGGCTGCAGAAGCTGTGGCTCCCCTTCCACACGGCCGGGCCCGGCCACGGGGTCACCGCCCCGGCGCTCATGGCCCGGCTGGCGCGGGCCCTCATCGACCTCGAGTACCAGGACGAAGATGCCCTCGTCCTCAAGGGGCGCCGCCTGTTCCTCGAGCAGGCGGATCGGCTGCAGGACCCGCTCGTCTCCCGGACCATCGGCATGCTCCTCGGCAACGACCTCGGCCAGATGCGGGTCCAGTTCGATCTCCGCGGCTACCGCGTCGAGCCGGCGTACCGCGACGACAACCGGTTCCTGTGGGACCCCGGCGACGCCCCCGAGGCCGCCGGGGACCAGCAGGCCTTCTTCCGCCAGGCCGTTTCGCTGATCGTGGAGCCCGGAGCCGGGCCCCGGGAGGTCGAGGTGGAGCCGGCCGCCGGCCCGCCGCCGGAACGGGTGGCGGCCGAGGTGGCGACCCGGGAGGACGGCGGCGCGGCGGACGGGACGTTCCGGTACCCGGAATGGGACCACCTCATCCAGGCGTTCCGTCCCGATTTCTGCTCGCTGGTGGAACGACCGGCCCCGCCGGGAGACCCGGCGCGGGTCCGCGAGATCCTCCGGCGCCACGGGGAGACCGCCGCTCGCCTGACCCATCTCATCAACACGGTGCGGCTCCGGCGGCCCATCCGCCTGCGCCGGCAGATGGAAGGCGACCGCCTCGACCTCACCGCCTGCGTCGACGCCACCGTCGAGCTCCGGGCCGAGCGCCCGCCGGACCCTCGCGTCCACCAGCGGCTCGGCCGCTACAGCCGGGACGTCGCGGTGGTGCTGCTCCTCGACCTCTCCGAATCCATGAACGGGCCGGCGCCGGCGGCGGACGCGACCGCCCTCGAGCTGGCCCGGGACGCGGCGGTGCTGATGGCGGACGCCATGGCCCGCCTGGGCGACGCCTTGGCCATCCACGGCTTCAATTCCAACGGCCGGCACGAGGTCGAATACCAGCGGTTCAAGGAGTTCGGAGAGCCGCCGGACGAGGCCTGGGTCAGGCTGGCGGGGATGCGCGCCCGGTTCTCCACCCGCATGGGGACGGCGCTGCGCCACGCCGGGCGCCACCTCGACGCCCGGCGCGCCACGCACAAGCTCGTCCTGCTCGTCACCGACGGCCGACCGCACGACGTCGACGTCCACGACGACCGCTACCTGCTCCACGACGCCAGGCACGCCGTGGCGGAGCTACGGCGCCGCGGCATCGTCACCTTCTGCGTCAGCCTCGACCCGGGTGCCGACGCCTACGTGTCGCGCATCTTCGGCGCCCGCAACTACCAGGTCCTGGACGCGCTGCGGCGGCTGCCCCAGAGGCTCCCGTCGCTGTACCTGCGCCTCACGACGTGATCTGGCCAGCGCCCTCCGCCAGCTCCCGGATAGCCCGGGTGGGACTCGGGTGGAAACTCCTACCCGCTCCCGGAGTGGACGGGGCTCGCCTCACCGCCCGGGCCGCCGCCACGCTGCTCCGGCTCCCCGTGGACGACGAGGCCCGGCGTGCCCAGGTGCCGCCGGCACGGCTGCGTCGAGGTGTCGAAGGGATTCCGCCCCGGCCCGGCCTGCCCGCAGGCCAGGAAGGAGCCCTCCGGCCCCTCGCTCGTCACCGGCCAGCCGTGGCAGGTGGGGCAGCGGAGGACGTCGGCGGCCCCGGCGAGCGATTCCAGCGACGCGACGATGGCGGGGAGGGCGGACGCCAGCGCCGCGGCGGAGAGCGCCCGGTGCACCGGGCCCACGAGACCTCGGACCTGGCCCCCGGCGGCGAGACCCACGTCGACGTGCCCCGCGCCGCCCTCCGGCAGGCGCGCCTCGAGGAACCAGTGGCCCGGCGCGGCGCGACGGTAGACGACGGTGCTCGTCTCCGGCAGCGCGAGCCATCGCTGGAACCCTGCCCGGGACAGGGCGGCGTCGTAGCCATCGCCGAGGCCGCGATGCGACATGCGCCGCCCATGATGCCCGAAGAGCGCTCCCGGCGCCCAGTGGGGCCCACCCGACGGCAGCCGATCGGGGTTGCCCGAGGCTTCGCCGAGGCACATCATCGGACGCGGAATGCGGGCCGAGCCTCCCGCTCGCACCACCCCGGGACCATGAGCCTCCACTTCGATCGAATCACCGTCCTCGGCGCGACCGGCCCCACCGGCCGCGAGATCGCGAACCTCCTCGCCTCGCGCGGCCGGCGCGTGCGGGCGGTCTCCCGCCGGCGGGCCGCCCTCGAGGCGGCCTTCCCGGGCGACGCGGTCGAGAGGCGAGAGGGCGACGCGCTCGACGCGCGCTCCCTCCGGTCGGCCCTCGAGGGATGCGATCTCGTCGTCGACTGCGTCGGCCTGCCGGGCGACGCGATGGCGGACCACCCCCGCGTCGCGAGAGCACTCGCGGAGGCCTTCCGCGCGGCCGGCGCCCGGTGCGTGCAGGTCTCGAGCTACTGGTCCTTCGTCCCGATCGCCGCGCTCCCGGTGCGCGAGTCGTCTCCGCGCGCGGGCGGGCCGCCGTGGGCCCGCTTCCGGCGGGAGGCGGAGGACGTGCTGCGAGAGGCGGGGGCGGCCATCGTCCACCTCCCCGACTTCTTCGGCCCGAACGTGCACACGAGCACGCTCCAGATGCCCCTGCGCGAGGCCGCGGCCGGGAAGCCCATGAGCTGGATCGGGGGGGCGGACGTCGCGCGGGACTACCTCCACGTGCCCGACGCCATGCGGATCGTGGCCGACCTCGCCTCGCGCGAGGATGCCTACGGAAAGGGCTGGATCGTCCCCGGCTCGGGGCCGATCACCGGCGCCGAGGTGGCGCGGCTCGCCGGGGAGATCCTGGGGCGGCCGGTCAAGCTGCGGGCGGCCGCGCCGTGGCTCCTGCGGCTCCTCGGGCTCTTCGACCGCGACCTCAGGGGCTTCCTGCAGCTCGTCCCGACGTACGTGTCGCCGCTCCGCTTCGACGGGTCGCGCCTCGACGCCCTGCTCGGGCCGACGCCGCGAACGCCGTACCGCGAGGCGCTCCGGGCGACGCTCGCCTCGCTCCGAGGCTAGAGTGGCGGCTCGACACGGCGCGGACTCTCACGCGCCGACCGAAGGGGGGACCAGGCCATGCTCCACCGTTCGACTCTCGCCGCGGCTCTCGTGCTCGCCCTGGCCATCGCCGCCTGCGGCGGCAGCGACCCCGGGCCGCCGCCGCAGACTGCCTGCCACTACGGCGGACGCTGCTACGAGTTCGAGGGCTACCTGCTCGACGTGTCCGCGACGAACGACGGCTGCACGCAGGACGGCGGGACGGCGATGCCGTCGTGTCCGGCCGAGGGGCTGCTCGGGGTGTGCACGCGCGACATGGGCGACGGGATCGCCCTGCGAGGCTACTACTACGACCCGTCCACCGTCGGTCCCATGCAGAGCTCGTGCGCCGCCGAGGGTGGCACCTGGACGACGCCGTGACGACCGAGCCGGGCTTCGAGGCATGCTTCTCTCGGTGCCTTCAGCGCGCCGCCCGTGCCTCCGATCGACGTCCGGAAGTCCGAGCCCACGACGGCTGCTCGCGGTGGCGGTGGGGAAGGCGGAGCCGGTGGCCTGCCTCGGCGCCCCGGGAGGTCACGGCCGCGGATGCCCCGCCCGGACCCCCCGCCGCGCCGCGACGTAGGCGGCCACGGCGAACCCGATCACGGCGCCGGCGACGGGCGGCCCCACCGCGTCGACCCAGTCCACCGCGCGGGCGGGCTCGAAGATCCGGACGAAGGCCGCGGCGAGGTCGAACGGGGCCGCCCCCCCGCGCATCGCCTTCAGCGCCGAGAGGAGCGCCGAGGCGAGGTAGGCGACGGCCGTGCCGGCGAGCGCGCCCAGGACGCCGAGGCGGGCGAGCTCCCCCACCGTGGCCGGCTCGCCCCGGGCCGGCGGCGCTTCCCCCTCCGCCACCTCCTCCTCCGGGATCTCCGGGATGTCGCGCGACCGCCAGGGCACGAACCGCTGCAGCATCAGGAGCCCCGGGATCCCGAAGGCCATGGTGAGGAGGAAGAAGTCCCGCCAGCCGATGGCGTCCACCAGCGCGCCGGCCGGCGGCCCGGCGAAGGTCCGGCCCAGCGCGAAGATGGACGAGAAGAGCGCGAACTGCGTGGCGCTGAACCGCCGCTGCGTGAGCCGGAGCAGCATCACGCCGAAGGCTCCCGTGCCCATCCCCGACGTGCCCGCCTCGACGGCGATGGCGAGGTACATGACCCAGCGCACCACGCCGGCCTCGACGATGGCCACGTACCCGAGGTTCGAGACGATCTGGAGGAGCCCGAACACCCACAGCGCCCGCCCCAGCCCGAGCGGCCCGGCCAGGATGCCGCCCAGGAAGGTCCCGGCCACGGTGGCCACGAGCCCGATGGTCCCCTGGGCGATCCCCACGTCGTACGGGTCGAAGCCGAGCTGGCCCAGGAACGGCGAGACGAGCGCCGAGGCGAGGTTGTCCGCGAACTTGTAGAGGAAGAGGAAGGCCGCGATCTCGAGGGCGCGGGCGTGGCGGAAGAAGCCCACGAACGGCTCCCACACCGCGGCCCGGAGCGTTCGCGGGGGCGGCGGGGGGACGTCCGGCTCCGGCGCCCTCGCCGCCACCGCGAAGAAGGGCGCGAACAGGGCCGCCGCCGCGGCGAAGGTCGGGGCCCAGCCGATCTTCGGCCCGGCGGTGTTGACGATCCGGCCGAGAAACATGCTGCCCCGGGCGATGGCGTTCCGCGCCCCCACCGCCACCCCCCGCTCCTCGGGGCGGAGCACCTCGACGGCGTAGGCGTCGTAGGCGATGTCGAAGGTGGACGCGGCGAAGGTGAGGAGGAACGTGAGCAGGGCGACGAGCGCCACCGACGGGCTCCCGGCGCTGGCCGCCAGGCCGCTCGTGGCCGCCACCAGCATGGCGAGCCCGACCAGGATCCAGGCGCGCTTGCGGCCCCAGGGCGGCGCGAACCGGTCCACCAGCGGCGACCAGACGAACTTGAAGGCGTAGGGGATCTGCGCCGCGGTGACGAGACCGATGGTCTTGATGTCGATCCCCTCCTGCTGCATCCAGTAGGGGATCGTGTAGAGGACGAGGCCGAGCGGGAGGCCCGAGGGGAAGGCGAGCAGCGAGACCGCGCCGGTCCGCCAGCTCGTGAAGGCCCGGGCGAGCGACCCGCGGGTGGTGAGCTTCTCGGGCACGCGGGCGGAAGCGTAGGGCCGGGGGGCCGCCCCCACAAGGTTCCGGCCGCCCGCCGTCCCGCTCCCGGTCAGGGCGACCAGGACACCGTCACGCCGAACCGGTAGGGAGCGAGCACGTGCTGGTTCGCCTCCGTCGTCCAGGTCCAGCCGTTCTGGAACAGGTCCGTCATCTCGATCCGGGCGACCGGCGAGGCCAGATCGGCGAAGAGGCCGATCGTGCCGCTGCCGCCCACCTCCATGTCCGCGCCGAGGAGGAAGGTGAAGCCGGTGGCGATGCCGGTGTCCTGCCCCCACTTGCCGCTCCGGTCGCCCGTCCCGTAGGTGGCGGTCCAGGCGTACGCGCCGAACGTCGCGCCGATCCAGGGCGAGATGCGGCCCATCGGCAGGGCGTACCTGGCGCCGAGGCGGAGGGCGGTCGCGTCGGTGTAGTAGTAGGCGTCCTCGGAGAAGGGACCGAGGTCATGGG
>DATIUR010000493.1:0-9758 GCA_035466675.1 Anaeromyxobacteraceae bacterium
GATGACGAGGTCCTCGGGGTCGAGCGCGCGCTCCTTTCCGTCGAGCGTCGTCATCCGCTCGCCCGCCCGGGCCGTCCGCACCACGATCTCGCGCCCGGCGACCCGATCGAGGTCGAAGGCGTGCAGGGGGTGGCCCAGCTCGAGCAGGACGACGTTGGTCGCGTCCACCACGTTGTTGATGGAGCGCACGCCGCACGACTCGAGCCGCCGGGCGAGCGCGAGCGGCGAGGGCCCGATCCGCACGCCCTCGATGACGCGGGCGGCGTAGCGCCCGCACTTCTCCGGGGCCTCGATGCGGACCTTCACCGCGTCCGAGGCCGGCCCGCCCCCCTCGGCCAGCCGGGCCGGCGGCGGGTGGAGCTTCCCTCCGGTGAGGGCGGCCACCTCCCGGGCGATCCCGAGGTGCGAGAGCGCGTCGGGCCGGTTGGGGGTGACGTTCACCTCGAGGATCACGTCCTCGATGCCCAGCGCCGCCGCCACCGGCGTGCCCGGCTTCACGGCCGCATCCAGGACCAGGAGCCCGCTCGCGTCCTCGGAGAGCCCGAGCTCCCGGGCCGAGCAGAGCATGCCGGCCGACTCCACCCCCCGCAGCTTGGCCTGCTCGATCCGCTGCCCGCCGGGCAGGACCGTCCCCGGCCGGGCCAGCGGGACGACGTCGCCCACCTTCCAGTTCGTGGCGCCGCAGACGACCTGGAGCGGCTTGCCGCTTCCGTCGTCGACGCGGGTGACCGAGAGCTTCTCGGCGTTGGGGTGCTTCTCGGCGGCGACGATCCGCGCCGCCACCACGCCGCCCAGGTCGCCGCCCACCCGCTCGATCGCCTCCACCTCCAGGCCCACCGCGGTGAGGCGGGAGGCCAGCTCCTCCACCGGGGGGAGGTCCACGTGCTCGGAGAGCCAGCGGGTGGAGATGCGCACGGGTCGTTCAGAACTGGGAGAGGAAGCGGAGGTCGTTCTCGAAGAAGAGGCGGAGGTCGTCGATGCCGTGGCGGAGCATGGCCAGGCGCTCGACGCCCATGCCGAAGGCGAAGCCGCTGTACCGCTCCGGATCGACGCCGCCGTTCCGGAGCACGCTCGGGTGGACCATGCCGGCGCCCAGCACCTCCAGCCACCCCGTCTCCTTGCAGGTCCCGCAGCGTCTTGACGGGGGGCCACTCGCTCCGCCCGAGCGGAGCTCGCGCCCCCCCGCTCCCCCCGCTCGCTCCGGGCCAGGCTCCTCCGCCTGCCCCTGCGCTCGCACCGCGATTCGGCCGGTCCCGCCGCAGATGGAGCAGGAGACGTCCACCTCCGCCCCGGGCTCGACGAAGGGGAAGTAGCTCGGCCGGAAGCGCGTGCGCGTGCCGGGCCCGAAGAAGGCCCGCGCGAAGGCGGCCAGCGTGCCCTTGAGGTCGGCGAAGGTGATGCCCGCGTCGACGCACAGCCCCTCCACCTGGTGGAACATGGGCGAGTGGGTCTGGTCGTAGTCCGACCGGTAGACGCGCCCGGGGCAGATGATGCGCACGGGCGGCCGGCCGATCCGCTTCATGGCGCGGATCTGGACGGGCGAGGTGTGGGTGCGCAGGACGACGCCGCACCGCGGCACGCCGTCGCGCAGGGTCGACTCGTCCACGTAGAACGTGTCCTGCATGTCGCGCGCGGGGTGGTCGGGCGGGATGTTGAGCGCCTCGAAGTTGTACCAGTCCAGCTCGATCTCCGGTCCGCTCGCCACCTGGTACCCGAGGCGGGAGAAGATGCCGGCGATGTCCTCGGCCGCCCGGGTGACGGGGTGGCGGTGGCCGCGGGGGAGGAGCGCCCGGCCCGGGAGGGTCACGTCGATGGGCGGCCCGCGCAGATCGGCCTCGAGCTTCGCGTCCTCGAGCCGCCGGCGCGCCGCGGCGAGCCAGGCCTCGAGCTCGTCCCGGACGCGGTTCGCGATCTCGCCCACGCGCGGGCGCTCCTCGGCGGGGAGCGCGCCCATGCCGCGCAGCACCGCCGAGAGCTCGCCCTTCTTGCCCAGGAACCGGACCCGGAGATCCTCTAGGGCGCGCTCGTCGGCCGCCGAGGCGACCGCCGCCCGGGCGCCCTTCGCGAGCGCCTCGAGCTGTGCGACGAGATCGGCCAACCGGGGTCCCTTCAGGCCCGGGCGGCCTTCACGACGGCGGCGAAGTCCGCGGGCGACTCGAGCGCCAGGCCGGCCAGGACCTTGCGGTCGAGCGCGATCCCCGACTTGCGCAGGGCCGAGAGCAGCCTCGAGTAGGTCGTCCCGTTCCGCCGGGCGGCGGCGTTGATGCGCACGATCCAGAGCGACCGGAAGTCGCGCCGCTTCTGGCGGCGGTCCCGCGTGGAGTAGTCGAGGGCCCGCTCCACCGCCTGGTTCGCGCGCCGGTAGCAGTTCTTGCGCCGCCCGCGGAAACCCTTGGCGAGCTTCAGCACGCGGTTGCGGCGGCGGCGAGCCTTGAATCCCTTCCTGACGCGCATCTTCCTCTCCTCTCGCCGGCGGGAGGCGGTCCGGCCCGCGACACCGCGTCGCGCGCCCTACGCTCTTGTGCTCCCCGCCTGGCTTCCGCTCCGCGCCCTACCGGGCGTACGGCAGCGTCTCCTTGATCTTCTTCTGGTCCGCGGGCGCGAGGTGATCGGTCCCGCGCAGGTGGCGCTTCTGCTTCTTGGTCTTGCCGAACGTGGCGAGGTGGCGGACGCCGGCGCGGCGGAACTTCACCTTGCCGCTCTTCTTCGGCATGAAGCGCTTCTTCGATCCGCTCCTGGTCTTGAGCTTGGGCATGTTCCTTCCGTCGCGGCGTCAGCGGCCTTCGGGGGTCGTGGGGGCGGGCTCCGCGGCCGGCTGCGCCTGCGCCGCCTGCGCCGCCGGCGCGGGCGCGCCCGCGGGGGCGGCGGCGGCCTGGGACTTGGCCCGGTCGCGCTGCGACTGGAGCATCTTGGGGTTCGGGGCCAGGATCATGAACATCTGCCGGCCCTCCATCCGCGGCGCCGCCTCGATGACCGCCATCTCCTTCATGTCGTCGATGATCCGCTGCAGCACCTTGTGGCCGAGCTCGCGGTGGGACAGCTCGCGTCCGCGGAACATCACGGTCACGCGGGCCTTGTTCGCCTCCCCGAGGAACTCGCGGATCTTCTTGAGCTTGACCTCGTAGTCGTGCTCCTCGGTGCGGGGGCGGAACTTCACCTCCTTGAGCTGCACCACCACCTGCTTCTTCTTGGCCTCGCTCTGCTTCTTCTTCTCGAGGTACTTGAACTTCCCGTAGTCCATGATCTTGCAGACCGGCGGCTTCGCGAGCGGGCTGACCTCGACGAGGTCCATGCCCTCCTCCTGCGCGCGCGCCAGCGCCTGATCGATGGGAAGCACCCCCAGCTGCTCGCCCGAGGGGCCGATGACGCGCACTTCCCGTGCCTTGATGCGCCGGTTGGTGCGGGCGTCTCGGCTTCCGCCTCGCTGGTCCCTTGGGTTCAGTTCACTCTCCAGTGGGGACCGGGTCCCCCGAAAAGACGCGTAAGGATAAGGATTCGACGGGAGAAGTCAACGCGAAGCGGGCCCCGCCCGGGGGCCCGCCCCGCGCGGAGCGGGCGGCTGGCCGGCTACCGGGCTCCCGGGTCGGACGAGTCCTTCTTGGCCTCGCGGATCCAGCTCATCATGTCGCGAAGGCGCTTCCCGACCTCCTCGATGGGGTGCTCCCGCTCCCGCTCCCGGTACTTCTCGAAGGTCGGCCGGCCCACCAGGTTCTCCAGGATGAACTCCTTCGCGAACGCGCCGGACTGGATCTCCCTCAGGATCCTGCGCATCTCCTCCTTGGTCTGCTCGTTCACGATCCGCGGCCCGCGGGTGTAGTCGCCGTACTCGGCGGTGTCGGAGATGGAGTGGCGCATCCAGGCGAGCCCGCCCTCGTACATCAGGTCCACGATGAGCTTGAGCTCGTGCAGGCACTCGAAGTAGGCGCTCTCCGGCTGGTACCCCGCCTCCACCAGCACCTCGTAGCCCGCCTTCACCAGGGCCGAGGCCCCGCCGCACAGCACCGCCTGCTCGCCGAACAGGTCGGTCTCGGTCTCCTCCTTGAAGGTGGTCTCGAGCACGCCCGCCCGCGTGCCGCCGATCCCCTTCGCGTAGGCGAGGCCCAGCGCCTTCGCCTGGCCGGTGGCGTCCTGCTGGACGGCGACGAGGCAGGGGATGCCGCGGCCGTCCTGGTACTGGCGGCGCACCAGGTGGCCGGGCCCCTTCGGCGCGACGAGCAGCACGTCCACGTCGGGCGAGGGCAGGATCTGCCGGAAGTGGATGTTGAAGCCGTGCGCGAAGAGGAGCGCCTTCCCCTTGGTCATGTGGGGCGCGATCTCGGCGTCGTACACCCGCTTCTGGGTCTGGTCCGGGATGAGGACCATGATCACGTCGGCCTCCCGGGCCGCGTCCGGGACCGAGACGACCCGCAGGCCGGCGCCCTCCGCCTTGGCCTTCGACCGCGAGCCCTCGCCCAGGCCGACCCGCACGTCCACGCCCGAGTCGCGCAGGTTCAGGGCGTGGGCGTGCCCCTGCGAGCCGTAGCCGATCACCGCGACCTTCCGCTTCTTGAGCAGGTCGAGGTTCGCGTCCTTGTCGTAGTAGATGGTCGCCATGGTCTTCACTCGTTCTTGAGGTTCGGGGGGGCGAGCGTCTTGAAGCCACGCTCGAGGGCGATGCGTCCGCTGCGGCAGAGCTCCTGGATCCCGAAGGGCTCCAGCCGCTCCTCGAGCGCATCGAGCTTGCCGGCCGTGCCGCTCGCCTCCACGACGAGCGCGTCCGGGGAAACGTCCACGATGGTGGCCTCGTAGGTCTCGGCCAGCGCCCGCAGCTCGGCGTGGTTCTGCTCGGGCGTGCGGATCTTCACGAGCAGGAGCTCGCGCTCGATGAGGTCGTTCGGCGAGAGCTCCCGCACCTCCACCACCGGGATGAGCTTCTGGAGCTGCCGGACCACCTGCTCCACCGGCTTCGAGGAGAGCCGCACCACGATGGTCATCCGGGAGTACTCGGGGCGCTCGGTGGGCCCCACCGTCAGGCTGGCGATGTTGTAGCCGCGGCGCGTGAAGAGGCCGGCGATGCGGTGCAGCACGCCCGGCTTGTTCTCGACCAGCAGGCTGATGGTGTGCGTGCCGCCGTTGGGTCTGGTCTCGGTCCGTTCCATGTCACTCACCGTCGATCATGTCGTTGAGGGGCGCGCCGGCCGGGACCATGGGGAAGACCTTCTCCTGCCGGCGGACCCGGACGTCCACGATGACCGGGCCGTCCTCGTGCGCCAGGGCCCGGTCGATGACCGGATCGAGCTCCTCCACCGTGGTGGCGCGCAGGCCCAGGCACCCGTAGGCGTCCGCCAGCTTCACGAAGTCCGGGCGGTCCGAGAGCGGGGTCATGGAGAAGCGGTTGTCGTAGAACAGCTCCTGCCACTGCCGGACCATGCCCAGGAACAGGTTGTTCAGGATGAAGATCTTGACGGGCAGCTTCAGGTCCACCGCGGTGGCCAGGTCCTGGAGCGTCATCTGGAACGAGCCGTCCCCGTCGATCCCGATCACGAGCTCGCCCGGCCGCCCGAGCTGGATGCCGATGGCCGAGGGGAGGCAGAAGCCCATGGTCCCGAGCCCCCCGGAAGTGATGAACTGCCGAGGCTCGGAGGTCTTCCACCACTGGGCCGCCCACATCTGGTGCTCGCCCACCCCGGTGGTGACGATGGCCTTCCCTCCGGTCTTCTGCCAGAGCCGGTCCACCACGTACTGCGGGAGCAGGTACTTCTGCCCTTCCTGGCTGTACCTGAGCGGGTGCTTCTGGCGCCAGTCCTCCACCTTCTTCCACCAGGCCGAGATGTCGGGCTTCCCGTGCTGGGCGAAGGCCCGGCGGACCTCCTCGGACAGCTGGGGCAGGAGCCGCTTCAGGTCGCCCACCAGCGGCACCGTGGCGGTGACGAGCTTCGAGATCTCGGCCGGGTCGATGTCGAGGTGGACCACCTTGGCCTCGGGGGCGAAGGTGGAGAGCTTGCCGGTCACCCGGTCGTCGAACCGCGCCCCCAGCGCCAGGATCAGGTCGGAGTTCTGGACCGTGTAGTTGGCGTAGCGGGCCCCGTGCATGCCGAACATGCCCAGGCACTGGGGGTTCGTCTCCGGGAAGGCGCCCTTGCCGTGGACGGTGGTGACCACCGGCGCGCCCACCAGCTCCGCGAAGGCGAACACCTCCTTGTGCGCGTTCGAGACGCGGATCCCCCCGCCCAGGTAGATGACCGGGCGCGAGGAGGAGCGGACCAGGAGCGCCGCGTCCTTGAGGCGCGGCTCCTCGCGCACGGGCGGGTGGTAGCCGGGGATGTCCACCGACTCCGGGTAGCCGTCCCACTCGATCTCCGCGTTGAGCACGTCCTTGGGGATGTCCACCAGCACCGGGCCGGGCCGCCCGGTCCGCGCCACGTAGAAGGCCTCCTTCATGATGCGGGGGAGGTCCTGCGGCTCCGTCACGAGCCAGTTGTGCTTGGTGATGGGCATGGTGATGCCCGTGATGTCCGCCTCCTGGAACGCGTCGGTGCCGATGAGCGGGCGCGACACGTTGGCGGTGAGCGCCACGAGGGGCACCGAGTCCATGTAGGCGTCGGCGATGGCCGTGACCAGGTTCGTGGCGCCGGGGCCGGAGGTTCCCATGCACACGCCCACCTGACCGGTGGCGTGGGCGAAGCCCTCCGCGGCGTGCCCGCCCACCTGCTCGTGGCGGACCAGGATGGTCTTCGGCTTCTCGCACTGGAAGAGCGCGTCGTAGAGCGGGAGGATGGTGCCGCCGGGCATGCCGAAGAGGTACTGGACCCCTTCCGCCTCGAAGGCGCGCCGCACCGCCACCGCGCCGGTGATCTTCTCCTTGGCCATGTTCCTCTCACCTTCTCCTGCGGGTTGTGCTCCCTAGGGCCGGGACCTCTCGAAGTCGGCGATGGCCTCCTCCTGCGAGAGCAGGAAGCCGAGCTCGTCCACCCCGTTCATGAGGCAGTACCGGGCGAAGGCGTCGATGGGGAACGAGGCGATCGACCCGTCGGGGAGGGTCACCGTCCGGGCCTCCAGGTCGATGCGCAACCGAGCGCCGGGCGCCGCCATCAGCAGGGCGACCGCGGCCGGCTCGAGCACGACCGGCACGAGCCCGTTCTTGAGCGCGTTGTTGCGGAAGATGTCGGCGATGCGGGTGGAGACGACCGCCCGGAAGCCGTGGTCCACCAGCGCCCAGGGAGCGTGCTCCCGCGAGGAGCCGCAGCCGAAGTTGTCGCCCGCCACCAGCACGGCGCACCCCTCCGCCTCGGGGCGATTCAGGACGAAGTCCGGCCGGGGCCGGCCCTCGGCGTCGTAGCGCCAGTCGGAGAAGAGCGAGCGGCCCAGCCCCTTCTTCTCGGTGGTCTTGAGGAAGCGGGCCGGGATGATCTGGTCGGTGTCCACGTTCTCCCGCGGGAGGACCACCGTCCTCGACTCGATGACGCGGATCGGTTCCATGGTCAGCGGCCCTCCATCATCCGGCGGGGGTCGGCCACCTCGCCGGCCACCGCGGCGGCGGCGGCGGTGAGCGGGCTCGCGAGCAGCGTCCGGCCGCCCGGGCCCTGCCGCCCCTCGAAGTTGCGGTTGGAGGTGGAGACGCAGTACTGCCCGGGCCGGAGGTCGTCGCCGTTCATGGCGATGCACATCGAGCAGCCCGGCTCGCGCCACTCCGCGCCGGACTCGCGCACCACCCGGTCGATCCCCTCCGCCTCGGCGGCGCGCTTCACCGCCTGCGAGCCGGGCACCACCAGGGTGCGGACCTTCACCTTGCGGCCGCGCAGCACCGAGGCCGCCGCGCGCAGGTCCTCGATCCGCCCGTTGGTGCAGCTTCCCACGAAGACGGCGTCGATCCGCTGCCCCAGGATGGGCTGCCCGGGGCGGAGATCCATGTAGCGGAGCGCGGCCTCGAGCGTGGCGCGCGCCTGCGGATCCCGCTCCGAGGCCGGGTCGGGCACCCGCGCGTCCACCGGGATCCCCTGGGACGGGTTCGTGCCGAAGGTGACCATGGGCGCGAGCGCCGAGGCGTCGATCGACACCTCCCGGTCGTGGCGGGCCCCCTCGTCGGTGGGGAGCCTCCGCCAGCGCTCCAGGGCCGCGTCCCAGTCCGCCCCCTTCGGCGCCCGGGGCCTTCCGGCCAGCCACTGGAAGGTGGCGTCGTCCGGGGCCACCATCCCGGCGCGCGCGCCGCCCTCGATCGACATGTTGCACAGGGTCATGCGCGCTTCCATCGAGAGGGCGCGCACCGCGGCGCCGAGGTACTCGATCACGTGCCCGGTCCCCCCGCCCACGCCGATCCTGGCGATGATGGCGAGGATGAGGTCCTTCGCCGCCACGCCCGGGGCGAGCCGGCCGTCCACGCGGACGGCGAGCGTCCTGGGCCGGCGCTGGAGCAGGCACTGGGTGGCGAGGACGTGGCCGACCTCGGAGGTGCCGATGCCGAAGGCGAGGGCGCCGAAGGCGCCGTGCGTGGCGGTGTGGCTGTCGCCGCACACCACGGTCATGCCGGGCTGGGTGGCCCCCCGCTCCGGGCCGAAGACGTGGACCACCCCCTGGGCGTCGTCGCCCAGGCCGTGGAGCTCGACGCCGAAGTCGGCGGCGTTGCGCTCCATCTGGCGGACCTGCGCCTCGGCCTGCGCGTCCACGAACGGCCAGGAGCCGTCGGCCCGCCGGGGCAGCGTCGGGGTCGAGTGGTCCATGGTGGCGAGGGTCCGCTCCGGCCGGCGGACGCGCAGCCCCCGTCCGCGCAGCTCGGCGAAGGCCTGGGGGCTCGTCACCTCGTGCACGAGGTGCAGATCCACGTAGAGGACGGCCGGCGTCTCGGCCGTCTCCGGCCGGACCACGTGCGCCTCCCAGACCTTCTCGAACATCGTCCGCGGGCCCTGGCCCGCCCGGGCGGCGCCGCTCACGGCGTCCCCATCTCCGCGCGGGCCTCGCTCTCCTTCTGGGGGCCGGCCTTGAGCGCGATCCGGTTCACCACGTCGAGGAAGGCGCGGGCGCTCCCCTCGATGATGTCGGTGGAGAGGGCGCGGCCGCGATAGACGCCGGTGGGGTGCTCCACCTCGATGGAGACCTCGCCCTGCGCGTCCTCGCCGGTGGAGATGCTGGTGATCTGGTAGTCGCGCAGCTTCACCTTGATGCCGGTGACCTTCTCGATGGCCTTGAAGGCCGCGTCCACCGGGCCGTCGCCCGAGGCCACCTCGCGCCGCTTCTCGCCGTCCGGGCCGCGCAGCGCCACCGAGGCGACCGGCAGGGTCCCCGTCCCCGAGGTGGTGGAGAGCGCGTCCAGCTCCCAGGCCACGTTCCCCTTGCCCAGGATCTGCCCGTGCACCACCAGCGCCTCGATGTCGGCGTCGTAGATCTCCTTCTTCTTGTCGGCCAGCACCTTGAAGTCGGCGAAGACCTTGTCCACCGCCGCGTCGGGGAGCTGGTAGCCGAGCGCCACCAGCCGCTCCTTGAGGGCGTGCCGGCCGGAGTGCTTGCCCAGCACCAGGCTGGAGCGGGCGAAGCCGACCTCCTCGGGCCGCATGATCTCGTAGGTCTCGCGGTGGGTCAGCATGCCGTGCTGGTGGATGCCGGCCTCGTGGGCGAAGGCGTTCTGCCCGACGATGGCCTTGTTGCGCTGCACGTGCAGGCCGGTGACCTGCGAGACCAGGCGGCTGGTGGGGAAGAGCCGCTCGGTCTTGACCCCGTGGGAGAGCCTGAGGACGTCGGCGCGCGTGCGGCACGCCATGACGATCTCCTCCAGGGAGGCGTTGCCG
>DATIUR010000494.1:0-4781 GCA_035466675.1 Anaeromyxobacteraceae bacterium
GCGGCCAGCCGCGCCTCCGCCTCGGCCTTCACGGCCTCGGCATCGGCGCAGTCGAGCCGGACGAGCAGGTCGCCGGCGGCCACGCGCTGGCCCTCCCGCACCGCCACCTCCACGATGCGGGCACCCACCCGCGAGGCGAGATCGACCGCCACGCCCTCGATCTCGCCCGAGCCGCCCGCGGGCGCGGCCAGGGCCCGCGCCTGCGTCCACAGGCGCAGGGAGATGAGGCCGGCGAGGACGGTGGAGAGGACCACCAGGATGACGACGACTCGACGCATCGGAGGCTCCTTGGCCGCGCTGCGGGCGCGGCACGGCCAGGACAGGGGCAAGAGGCGTGCCGGCGGATCGCCGGTCCGCTCCGCCTCGGCACGGGCCTTTTCGCCGCGCGCGTGCCCGCCGGGGGGGGGGAGGGACGTCGCAGATCCCGACTGCCCTGTCGGAAAGCCGAACGGCCGCCCGGGGGGCCCGGTCGGAATCCGGCGTCGGACCGGGCCGCCCCGGCGCGGCACCGCGCTTGCTCCTGGCGCGGGCCGGGGCGAACCCACGCCCGACGGAGACTCGCATGGTCCTTCCCTCCACCCTCCTCCTGGCGGCGATGGCCGCTCAGCCCGGCCCGCCGCCGGAGATCTCCCTGGACGAGGCGCTCGCCGAGCTCGACCGCCAGAACCTGACCCTGGCGCAGGCGAGGGCCCGGGCGGACGAGGCCGCGGCGGTGGCGCGCGAGGCGGCCGCGCCCGTCCTGCCCACGCTCGTGGCCGGCGGCTCCTTCACGCGCAACAACGCCGGCGTCTCGGTCGGCCTGGGCGCCATCCTTCCGGGCGCCGAGCCGATCGTGATCCAGCCGCTCGAGACCTGGGCGGCCACCGGCGCCCTGCGGCTCCCGCTCGTCGTCCCCCAGGCCTGGTTCGACCTGGCCGCGGCCCGGGGGGCCTCCCGCGCCGCGGGCGCGAGCGCCGAGGCGGTGCGGCTCGGGGTCCGGGCCGGCTTCGCCACCGCCGCCCACGCGGTGCTGGGCGTCGAGGAGCTGGTGCGGGCGTCGGAGCGCGCGGTCGAGAGCGCGGCGGAGCTCGCCCGGAGCGCGGAGCGACGCCGGGCGGCGGGCACGGCGCCGCCGCTCGACGTGCTCAAGGCGCAGACCGAGCAGGTCCGCCGGGAGAGCGACCTGGCCCGGGCGCGCGCGGACCTGGACCGGGCCCGGCTCGCCCTGGGCATCTTCCTGGGCCGCCCCGGTCCCGTCCGCGTGGCCGTGCCCGCGGAGGAGTCGACCCTCCCCGGCGAGCCGGGGGAGGCGCTGGTGGCCCGGGCCCTTTCCCGGCGCCCGGAGGTGGCGGCGCAGGCCGCCCTGGTGCAGGCGGCGGAGGCGCAGGTCCGCTCCGCCTGGGCCCGGCTCGCCCCGCAGCTGTCGGCCACGGCCAGCGGGACCGTGCAGGACGTGCCCTTCCCGACCGGGGAGACGTACGGGTGGCGCGCCGCGGTGGAGCTCTCCTGGACGCTCTACGACGGCGGCTTCCGCTACGGGAAGCGCCGCGAGGCCGACGCGGCGCTGGCGCGGGCCCGGGCGGCGGCCGAGGCCCAGCGGCTGGAGGTGCACCGCGAGGTGGCCGACGGCGTGCGCGAGCTGGGCGTGGCGAAGGAGCGGCTCCGGCTGGCGGAGAAGCAGCGCGGGCTCGCCGCCGACGCGTCCGGCACGGCCCGGAGGAGCTTCGAGGCGGGCGTCGCCTCGAGCCTCGACGTCATCGACGCGAACGACCGGCTCTACCTCGCCGAGGTGGGACTGGCCGAGGCGCGGGCGCGCCTGGCGGCGGCGCGCATCGCCCTGTCGCGCGCGCTGGGCGAGGACGGCGCCCCGGGGGGCCGCTGATGGTGCGGGCGGGCCGCCGGCGGCGTATCCTCCCCGCCCGGGAGCCCCGCCGCGAAGCCATGCCCGCCCCCCCCGGCTACAGGGAGATCGAGCGCCAGGAGCACGGGCGCCTCTTCGGCATGATGGTGGGGGCGCGCCTGCTGCTCCTGCCGGCGCTGGCCGGGCTCTTCCTGTGGGTGGCCCTGATCGAGCCGGCCCCCTGGCGAAAGGCCCTGCTCGGCTCGGCCGGCCTGCTCGTCCCCCTCTTCTTCGTGTCCGAGGCGATCCGCTACCGGCGAAGCGGCATGACCCCGCGGGCGGTCCCGCTCAACCTCGGGATCGCCGTGGTGGGCCAGGCCCTCGTCACCTTCGCCACCGGAGGGCTGGCGAGCCCCTTCCTCTACATCATGGTGCCGCTCGCCCTGCTGGTGGGGATCTTCGTCTCGCGACCCGGGCAGGTCGGGCTCCTCCTCTTCCAGGTCGCGGCGGTGGGCGCCTACGCCTGGGTGGCCGCCAGCGGGGTCGTCGCGGACTTCAACCTCTCCGCCTTCGGCGGCGGGCCGCGCCCGGGCGGGAACACGGCCTGGCTCGTGGCCGAGGCCATCGGCCTCTCGGTGGTCCTGAGCGTCGCGAGCGGGGGCGGCGCCGCGCTCCGGCGCTTCTTCGACGGCATCCTCCGCCGGGCCCTGGCCGCCCAGCAGGAGTCGCTCGAGGCCCACGCCGGGCGGGCGGAGGAGCTGACCGCCCTCTCCGCCGAGATCGCCCACGAGCTCAAGAACCCGCTCGCCAGCGTGAAGGGCCTGGCCGGCCTGCTCGCCCGCGAGCCGGGCGACGCCAAGGTGGCGGAGCGGCTGGCCGTCCTCCGGCGCGAGGTGGACCGGATGCAGTCGATCCTGGAGGAGTTCCTGAACTTCTCGCGCCCGCTCGTGCCGCTCGCCCTGGGCCGGACCGACGTGGGAGCGCTCTGCCAGGAGGTGGCCGCCCTGCACGAGGGGCTGGCGCAGGAGCGGGGCCTCGGGCTGGAGGTGGAGGCGGGCGACGTCCCCGTCCGGTGCGATCCCCGCAAGGTGAAGCAGGTCCTCATCAACGTCCTCCAGAACGCGCTCGACGCCAGCCCGCCGGGGTCGGAGGTCCGGATCGAGGCGGAGCCGCTCGCCGGAGGCGCCCGGGTGCGCGTGCTCGACCGGGGCCGCGGGCTCGACCCGGCCCTGGCCGCGTCGGTGTTCGACCCGGGCGTCACCACCAAGCCCCGCGGCTCGGGGATCGGCCTCACCGTGGCGCGGGCGCTGGCCCGCCAGCACGGCGGCGACCTCGCCCTGCGCTCCCGCGACGGGGGCGGGACGGTGGCGGAGCTGACCCTGCCGGCCGACCCGGCCGGCGGCCTCGGGGACCGCGCCGCATGAGCGCCGGGGTCCCCGCGCCCGCGCCGCGGCCGCGCGTGCTGGTGGTCGACGACGATCCGGGCCTCCGCTACACGCTCCGCGAGATCCTGGAGGCGGAGGGGCTCGAGGTGGACGAGGCCGGCGACGGCCAGGAGGCCCTGGAGCGCCTGGAGGCGGCCCCCGCGGCGCTGGTGGTGACCGACCTGCGCATGCCGCGGATGGACGGGATGGCCCTGCTGCGCCGGCTGGTGGCCCGCGCCCCCGCCCCGCGGGTGGTGCTCGTCACCGCGCACGGCTCGGAGCGGCAGGCGGTCGAGGCCATGAAGGCGGGCGCCTGGGACTACTTCCGCAAGCCGTTCGAGACCGAGGAGCTCCTGTCGGTGGTGCGCCGCGCGGTGGAGGCCGTGCGCCTCTCCCACGAGAACGAGCGGCTGGCCGGCGAGGTGGCCCTGGCCCGGACGATGATCTTCGTCTCCGAGCCCATGCGGCGGCTGGCGGTGCTGGTGGGCCGGGTGGCCCCGCGCGACGTGACCGTGCTGCTGGGCGGGGAGAGCGGGGTGGGCAAGGAGCGGGTGGCCGAGGCCATCGTGCTCGCCTCCCGGCGGTCGGACCGCCCCTTCGTCCGCTTCAACTGCGCCGCGCTCTCGGCCGAGCTGGCCGAGGCGGAGCTGTTCGGGCACACCCGGGGCGCCTTCACCGGAGCGGTGCGGGCGCGCCCCGGGCTCTTCCGGGAGGCGGACGGCGGCACCGTCCTGCTCGACGAGGTGGCCGAGCTGGCCGCCTCCACGCAGGCCAAGCTCCTGCGGGTCCTCCAGGAGGGCGAGGTGCGGCCGGTGGGCGAGGAGCGCGCCCGCACCGTGGACGTGCGGGTCCTGGCCGCCACGCACCGCGACCTCGAGGCCCTGGTGCGGGCGGGGGCCTTCCGGGAGGACCTCTACTACCGGCTCAAGGTGGTGGAGCTGCGCGTGCCGCCGCTCCGGGAGCGGCCGGAGGACGTGCCGGTCCTGGCGCGCCACTTCCTGGAGCGGTACGCGGAGCGGTTCGGGGTGGCGCCGCTCCGGGTGCCGGAGGGGCTCGTCGACTCGCTGGCGGCGCGCCCCTGGCCCGGCAACGTGCGGGAGCTCCAGAACGCCATCGAGAGCCTGGTGGCCCTCTCCCCGCCGGGCGAGCTGGACGTCTCCCTGCTCGGGGCTCCCGACGCGGGCGAGGCGGGGGCACCCCTGCCGCTCCGGCGGCGGGTCGAGGCCTACGAGCGCGGCCTCATCGTGGAGGTGCTGCGGGCGGCGCGGGGGAACCGGAGCGAGGCGGCCCGCCGGCTGGGCATGTCGCGGGTGACGCTCCACGACAAGCTCGCCAAGTACGGTCTCGCCGGCGGCGAGGGCGCGGGCTGAACGGCCGATCGCGCTCCTGAAACACTCGACGGGGAGGGCCTTCACCGGAGGGCCGATCGCTCGTCGGATCCCGGCGGCGAGCCTCCCCGGCCACCGTCTCCCGACGCGGCGCGGACGAGCCCGGGCCCGCGCGCTTGCTCGCCGGGGCGCGGACCGTTCCCGCCGAAG
>DATIUR010000495.1:0-3873 GCA_035466675.1 Anaeromyxobacteraceae bacterium
GGCTCGCCTTCGCCCGCGCGCTCGGCGGGGGCCGGGAGGAGGCGGCCCTCGCCTGCGACGCCCTCGCCCTCTGGCTCCGGGACGTGCTGGCCGCGCAGGCGGGCGGGGGGACGCCGGCGCTCCCGGATCTCGGCGCGGAGACCCGCGCCTGCGCCGCGGCGGTCGGCCCGGGAGAGATCGTGCGGAGGCGCGACGAGGCGCTCCGCACGCGCGCCGCGCTCCGGCAGAACGCCTCGCCCGTCCTCGCGCTCGAGCGGATGCTCGTCAGGTGGTTCCATGCCCGCGCGTAGGGAGCCCGCCGCCGGGGCGACGCTCGAGACCTGCCTGGCCGAGGCGCGGGAGGGGAGGGCGGCCCCGGTCTACCTCCTCGACGGCGACGCCTTCCTCTCGCTCCGCGCCGCCCGGGAGCTGGCCGAGGCGCTCGTGCCGGAGGCGCAGCGGGCGCTCAACGTGGTCGAGATGGACGCGGCCGCCTCGCCCGCCGAGGTCGCCGCCGAGGTGGCGACCGGAGGGCTCTTCGGCGGGTCGAAGGTGGTGCTGGTCCAGGAGCCGGCCTTCCTGGTCTCGCGGGAGGACCTGGCCCGCTCGTTCGCGGCGGCCCGGGAGATGTGGGGGCAGGGTCGCCAGCGCGAGGCGGCGCGCCGGGTCCTCGCCATCGCCGCCAAGGCCGGCTGGACCGCGGCCGACCTCGAGCCCGGCGAGGGGGCGGACTTCCGGGCCCTGCGCAAGGCCTTCCGCAAGGAGCTGGAGATCGACCTCGAGGACGGCGATCGCGCCTTCCTGCACGAGCTCTCCGCCTGGGCGCGGGAGCGGGACCTGAAGGCCGCGAAGGACGATGCCTCCGCGCTCGACGCGGCGCTGGCCCGGGGCTTCCCCCGGGGCCACGTGCTCCTGGTGGCGGCGGGCAAGGTGGACGGCCGGCTCCCGCTCGTGAAGAAGCTGGCCGCGGCGGGGCGGCGCGTGACCCTGGGCATCGAGAGCGAGGGGAAGCCCTGGGAGGAGCCCCGGCTCGTGCTCGGGCCGCTCCTCGAGTCGCTCCTCGCCGGCACCGGGAAGCGGGTGGACCGGGGCGGGGCCGCGCTGCTCGCCGAGCGGGTCGGCGCCGACGCCCGGACGCTGGCGCAGGAGGTGACGAAGCTCGTCGCCTTCGTGGGCGACCGCCAGGTCGTGGGCGCGGCCGACGTCGAGGCGGTGGTGAGCCGGGTGGCGGCCGATCCCTTCTTCGCGCTCGGCAACGCCGTGGAGGCGCGCGATCTCACGGGCGCCCTCTCGGTGCTCGACCGCTCCATCGCCGACGGCGCGCACCCGGTCATGATCCTGGGATCGCTCGCCGCCGCGGTGCGGCGGATGCTGACCGAGCGGGAGCGGGCCCGGAAGGCGGCCGGGGAGGAGCGCCTGCGCGACGCCCGCGAGTGGGAGCGGGTGGTCTTCCCCACCGTGCCCCCGGACGAGGCGAAGGGGAAGAAGCCCTGGGGCTTCTGGATGAAGTACCAGGCGGCCCTGCGCTTCACCCGGGGCGAGCTGCTCGAGGGCCTGGCGGCGCTGGCCGAGGCGGACGTGGCCATGAAGAGCGGACGGGACGGGCGGATCGCCCTCGAGGGCGTCCTCTTCCGGCTGCTCGCCGGGAACGACGAACGAAACGGACGAAGGAGCGTGGCGTGAGCCAGAAGGTCCTCGTGACGAGCGCGCTTCCCTACGCGAACGGCTCGATCCACCTCGGCCACCTGGTCGAGTACATCCAGACCGACGTCTACGTGCGCTTCCGGCGGGCCACCGGCGACGACGTCACCTACGTGTGCGCGGCCGACTCCCACGGCACGCCCATCGAGGTGAACGCCGCCGTGGCGGGGATGTCGCCCAGGGAGTTCGTGGAGAAGTACCGGCGCGAGCAGCACGAGGACTTCCGGCGCTTCGGCGTCGAGTTCTCGACCTACTACACCACCGACTCGCCCGAGAACGAGAAGTGGGCGCACCGCATCTACCGCGCCCTCAAGGCGAAGGGGCTCATCTACAAGAAGTCGGTGGAGCAGCTCTACTGCGAGACCGATCGCCGCTTCCTGCCGGACCGCTTCGTGAAGGGGACCTGTCCGAGCTGCGGCGCGAAGGACCAGTACGGCGACGTCTGCGAGGTGTGCGGCAAGACCTACGACCCGCGCGATCTCCAGGACCCCGCCTGCGTCATCTGCCGGAGCCGGCCGGTGGTCCGCTCCTCCGACCACGCCTACGTCGACTTGAAGAAGGTCGAGCCGCTCATCCGCGGCTGGGTCGAGGCCGAGGGGCACCTCGAGCCGGCGGTGCGGGAGCAGGTCAAGGGCTGGCTGGCCGACCTGCAGGACTGGTGCATCACCCGCGACGCGCCCTACTTCGGCTTCACCGTCCCGGACGCCGACTTCCCCGGGAAGTTCCTCTACGTGTGGGTGGACGCGCCCATCGGCTACCTCTCCTCCGCGGAGCACTACTTCGCCGAGGAGGCGCCCGAGGGGAGGCGGCTCTCGCCCGAGGCGTTCGAGCGTGCCTACCTGGCCGAGGACGCCGACGCCCGGCTCGAGCACTTCATCGGCAAGGACATCCTCCGGTTCCACGCCGTCTTCTGGCCGGCCATGCTCTGGTCCACCGGCGTGCGCCGCCCGGACCGGATGGCGGTGCACGGGTTCCTCACCGTCAACGGCGAGAAGATGTCGAAGTCGCGGGGAACCTTCGTCACCGGCAAGGCCTACCTCGACACCGGGATGGACCCGGAGCTGCTCCGGTACTTCTACGCGGCCAGCCTGGGGCCCGGGGTGCAGGATCTCGACCTCTCGCTCGAGGAGTTCCGCAACCGCGTCAACGCCGACCTCTCGAACAACGTGGCCAACCTCGCCTCGCGCGTCTCGGCGCTGGTGCAGCGGCTGGGCGGGCCGCTCGGCGGGAAGGCGGAGGAGCCCATCGTGGAGGCGGCGCGCTCGGCGCTCCACCTCTCCCGCGGCGCCTACGCCGCGCTCGAGTACCGCGAGGTGATCCGCCTGGTGCGGGATCTGGCCGACCGGTGCAACCGCCGCATGCAGGAGGCGAAGCCCTGGGAGGACCCGGGGTCGGCCACCTCCCGCGCCGTGCTCTTCACCGCCGCCAAGGCGCTCCGGGCGGTCGCGACGATCCTCTGGCCGGTCATGCCGCGCTTCTCCGACGCCCTCCTGGCCGCCTTCGGCCAGGAGCGCCCGGCGGTCTGGGACGAGGGCTTCGACCCGTTCGCCGGCCCCCCGGTGGTGTCGGCCGGGAAGGCGCCGCAGATCGCGCGGCTCGACGCGAAGCAGGTGGAGAGGCTGGTCGCCCCGCCCCCCGTCCCCGCGGCGATGCCGGCCAAGGTGTCGAAGGCGGCGAGCCCGGCCGAGACCGCCTCGAAGGCGTCGGCGAAGGCCGCTCCGCCGCCCCCGCCGGGAGTCGTGACCTACGACGACTTCGCCAAGGTGGAGCTGCGCGTCGCCCTGGTGAGGTCGGCCAGGCCGGTCCCCAAGGCCGACAAGCTGCTCGAGCTGTCGGTGGACGTGGGCGAGCCGGCGCCCCGGACCATCGTGGCCGGCATCGCGCAGGCCTACCCGGACCCGCAGGCCCTGGTGGGCCGGCGCATCGTGGTGGTGGCGAACCTCGAGCCGCGGGCGCTCCGGGGCATCATTTCGCAGGGGATGCTGCTCGCCGCCGGCGAGCCGCCCAGCCTCCAGGTGGTGACGGTGGGAGACGGGATCGCGCCGGGGACCCGGGTGAAGTGAGCTTCACCGACTCGCACGCGCACCTCGACGGAGAGGAGTTCGCGCAGGACCTGGGCGCCGCGATCGCCCGCGCCCGGGCCGCCGGCGTGTCGCGCATCGTGGCGGTGGGCCTGTGGCGAGCGCCCGGCAG
>DATIUR010000496.1:0-7042 GCA_035466675.1 Anaeromyxobacteraceae bacterium
CCGCTTGGCGGTGCCCTGGCGGATGGCGTCCCGCTCCGCCTCGCACCTCTCCGGCGGCGCGCAGACGCGGCAGGCGTCGAGGAACCTCCGCTCCGCGTCGTCCCGGAGCGAGGCGTCGCACCGGTCCGGCCGGTCGCAGGACTCCACCGCGAAGACGAAGATGGACTTGGTGCGCGCCACCGCCGAGAGCTGCTCCGGGCTGGGCTTGCCGGCCGCGGCCTTCTGCGGTCCGGCGGCGGCCTCCTTCTTCTTCTCCACCTTCCTCGCCGGCCGGGAGGGCGAGCCGTGCATGCTGGTGCCGGACTGGGCCGCGGCGCCGGTCGGCGCCGCCAGGGCGAGCGCGATGGTCAGGAGAAGGGCGGTTCTCATCGTCGGTTCCTCGGGTCTGCGGGCCGAACCCCGGGGGTGCCCGACTCTAGGAACGGCCCGGGAGCCGCGTCAAGCGCCGCCGCCGGAGGGCCCCGGGCGCCGTATACTGCGCCGCCGATGGGCGGCGCGGGCGCACTCCGGGGACGGCTGCGGCCGGCGGGCATCGCCGGCGCGGCCATCGCGGCGTACCTCCCGGCGCTCCGGGGCGGGTTCGTCTACGACGACCACCTCTTCTTCGAGTGGACCCGGACCCTCCGGGGTCCGCTCTGGCGGATCTGGGCCGACGCCAGCTCCCCCGACTACTGGCCGCTCACGCTCACCACCTTCTGGGCCGAGTGGCGCCTGTGGGGCCCGGAGCCGTCCGGCTACCACGCCGTCAACGTCGCGCTGCACGCGGTCGCGGCCGTGCTCCTGTGGCGCGTGCTCCTCCGGCTCCGCATCCCGGGTGCCTGGCTCGGGGGCCTCCTCTTCGCCGTGCATCCGGTGGCGGTCGAGTCGGTGGCGTGGATCTCCGAGCGGAAGAACGTCCTCTCGGGCGCGCTCTTCCTCGTCGCGCTGCTCGCCTGGCTCCGCTTCGACGAGGAGGGGAGGGCGCGCGACCGCGTCCTCTCCCTGGCGGCGTTCGCGCTCGCCCTCCTCGCCAAGACCTCCGTGGTGATGCTCCCGCCGCTGCTCCTGGCGCTGGCGTGGGTCCGGCGCGGCCGCCTCGAGCGCCGGGACTGGGCGCGCGCGGCGCCCTTCTTCGCGCTCGCGCTCGCGGCCGGGCTGGTCACCCTCTGGTTCCAGTGGCAGAACGCGATGGCGCTCCTGTGGCTCCCGCCGCGGGGCCCGCTGGAGCGGCTCTCGGGCGCCGCCTGGGCGCTCGGCTTCTACGTGGAGAAGGCGTTTCTCCCGGTCGGACTCTCCTTCGTGCACCCGGGATGGCCGGTGCCGCCGGCGTCGCCGCTCTTCCACCTCCCGGCGCTCCTCCTCGCGGCGGCGGCCGCCGCGGCGTGGCGGCTCCGGCGGACGCGGGGGCGCCCGGTGATCCTGGCGGTGGGGTTCCAGGCCCTCATGCTCCTGCCGGTGCTCGGCTTCGTGGAGATCGCCTACTTCGACGTCGCGCCGGTGTCGAACCACCTCGGGTACCTCGCGCTGATGGGTCCCTGCGCGCTGGGCGGCGCCGGGCTGGCCCGGGCGGCCGGCGTCCGTCCCGCCGTGACGCGGCCGGCGCTCGCCGCGATCCTGCTCGGGCTCGTCGCCTCCACCTTCTCCCGGGCCACGGCCTTCGAGGACGAGCTCTCGCTCTGGGAGCGGGCGGTGCGCGACGAGCCGGGGAGCGCCTACGCGCGCGGGAAGCTGGCCGTCGAGCTGGCCGACCGCGGCCGGCGGGAGGAGGCCCTCTTCCAGCTCCGCGAGATGGCCCGCGTGGCGCGGGATCCGTCGGTGCGGGAGTTCGCCCTGAGCTACTGGCACCTCTACCAGGGACGCGGCGACGAGGCGGTGGCGCACGCGCGCGAGGCGCTCCGCTGGAGGGACTCGCCCGACCTGCGCCGGCACCTGGCCCTGCAGCTCGTGGTGACCGGGCGGAGCGCCGAGGCGGTCGGGATCCTGGCCGCGCTGGTGGAGCGCTGGCCGCAGGACGCCGACTACCGGCTCTGGCTCGGCCGGGCGCTGGCCGCCGAGGGGCGGCTCGAGGAGGCGCGGCAAGAGCTCGCGGCCGCGATGGAGCTGCCGCCCGGGGACGCGCGGGTCGAGGCCCTCCTGCGCCAGGCGGCCGCGCGGCCGCCGCGCCGGGGGATCGGTCCGTGACGCCCGGACGCCTGGCACGGCTCCGCGCCTCGACGCTCGTGGGCGTGGCGGCCCTGGCCTTCTGGGCCGCGGCCATCCCCCATGCCGTGGCGCGGTACTTCGACGGCGATCCCCGGGGCCTCCTGCGGCCCGGCTGGAGCTTCCCGCACCCGGCCGCGCTCGAGGGGGCGCCGATGCTGGACGCGGACGGCTACGACGGGCAGTTCTTCGCCGCCCTCGCGACCGACCCCCTCCTCCTCCGACCGGAGACGCCGCGGATGCTCGACGCGCCGGTCTACCGCGCCGGGCGGATCGGCCTTCCGCTCCTGGCCTGGATCCTCGCCGGCGGGCGCGACCGGGCCGCCGTCTTCGTGTACCAGCTCCTCTCCTGGACCCTGGGCGTCCTGGCGGTCTGGGTGGTGGCGCGCTGGCTCGAGGACGAGGGCGACTCGCCCTGGTGGGCGGCGTCGCTGGTCCTGGCGGGAGGCGTCGTCTCGAACCTGATGGGCAGCATGCCCGACCTGGCCGGCACCACGCTCATGGCCTTCGCGCTGTGGCGCCATGCCCGGGGGAGCGCCGGGGTCGTGCCGAGCCTGGTCGGGGCCGCCCTGGTCCGGGAGACGAGCGTCATCGCCGCGGCCGCCGTCGCCATCGCGGAGCTGCGGGCGCGGCGCCCGTGGGCGGCGGCGCGGGCGGTCGGCCTTCCCCTGCTCGTCCTGGGCGCCTGGCGCGCCTACGTGATCTGGCGGATCGGTCCGGATGGGCTGGACGTCCCCGGCGGGAATCTCGCCCTCCCGCTCGCCTGGCTGCCGGAGAAGCTCGCCCAGCCCTTCGACCTGGCCGAGGTCCTGGCCCTGATCGGGCTCGGGCTCTCGTTCGCGGGCCTGCCGGCGCTCCTTCCGCGCATCGCCCGCTGGACGCCGGTGGAGACGACTTACGCGGGGCTGGCCGCGCTCTGCCTCCTCCTGTCGCGCCTGAACTACGTGGTCAGCTGGTGGGGATACGGCCGGACCGTGCTCCCGCTCGCCTTCCTGTCGCTCGTCGTGGCGGCGCGGGCCCGGGCGGCCTGGAGCCGCTGGCTCTTCCGGGCCGTGGCGCTCGCCTGGGCCGGCGTCGGGACGGTGATGCTCTACCGGTGGGCGGCGGGGCTGGCCGCGGCCCTTCTCGTCATCGCGGCGCTTCGCCGGGGCCGTCGTCCAGCGGGCGCCGCTTCAGCCTGAGCACCGAGAGGAAGAAGCTGGAGAGGAGCACCTGGATCCCGAGCACGGTGGCGAGCACCGAGGGGATCACCTCGCGCAGCGTGCGGGCGGGGTCCAGGGGACCGAAGGAGCCCGCCCGCCAGCGGAGCACGGCGTGCACCGAGCCGGCCAGGCCGGCCGCGGCCAGGAGCACTCCGGCGCCGATGCCCACCTCGAGCGTCACCCGGCGGTGGAACGCCCGCTGGCGGCGGCTCTCCGGCAGCAGGCCCTCGGCGGCGGCGAAGGTCTTGGAGAAGATGGCGAAGCCGATCGCCTGGACGCCGACCAGCACCGCCAGCGCCGCATAGAGGAGCGTGTGGACGTCCAGCTCCACCCCGCCGATCCGGCGCGGCCCGGGCAGGAGCCAGGCGCCGACGAGGAGCCCCGCGGCCGCGAGCGCGAGCCCGGGGTAGAAGAAGAGCCAGTTCGGGCTGTAGAGGAGCATGAAGCGCAGGTGCCTCCACCCGTCCTGCCAGGGCCGCAGGTGCGGCGGGCCGGACCGGCCGTCCCGCCGGAGCCGGGCGGGGACCTCGGTCACGCGCATCCCCAGGAGCGTCGCCTTCACCACCATCTCCGAGGCGAACTCCATCCCGGTGGTGCGCAGGTCCATCCGGCGAAACGCCTCGGCGGAGAAGCCGCGGATGCCGCAGTGGAGATCGCGCGCCGGGCAGCCGAAGAGGAGCCGGCCGATCCCGCTCAGGGCCGGGTTTCCGACGTGCCGGTTCTTCCAGGGCATGGCCCCGCGCTCGATCCCGCCCAGGAACCGGTTTCCCATGACCAGGTCGAATCCCTGGCGCAGCCGCTCCAGGAAAGGCGTGAGGTCCGAGAAGTCGTAGCTGCGGTCCGAATCGCCCATCACCACGTAGCGGCCTCTGGCCGCGAGCACCGCGGCGTGGAGCGCGGCGCCGTAGCCGCGCACCGGGACGTCCACCACGCGCGCGCCCTCCCGGCGGGCGATCTCCTGCGATCCGTCGCTCGACCCGTTGTCGCCCACCAGGACCTCCCCGCGGACGCCGCTCGCGGCGAGGAAGGCCCGGGCCTCCCGGACGCAGGCTCCCACCGTCTCCGCCTCGTCCAGGCAGGGCATGACGATCGAGAGCTCGAGGCCGGCGTCCGCCGATCCGAGCGCCTGGTCACCGGCATCGCCGCCCCGGGACATCGCCCGCACTATAGCGCGGGCCTCGCGCCGGCCACGCCCCGGGTCGCGTGCTAACATGCCGCGCTCCACGCCGGGGGGCGAGACGGAGCGACAGCGTCGAATGCCCGGAACCGATCGCACCGGGTCCGCGGGGACGCGGCTCGCCGCGCTGGTCCTCGCGGCGGCCGCCGCCCTCTACGCTCCCACGCTCCGGCACGGGTTCGCCTTCGACGACGCGCCGGAGGTGGTCCAGAACGAGCACGTCCGCTCGCTCTCGAACCTCCCCGCCATCTTCACCAGCGTCGCCTGGGCGGGCGCCGGGGAGCCGAGCCCGATCTACCGCCCCCTCACCACCGCCACCTACGCCCTGAACCACGCGCTGCACGGCCTCTCGCCGCTCGGCTACCACCTCGGGAACGTCCTCCTGCACGCGGCAGCGAGCGCGCTCGTCCTGGCCCTGGCCCTGCGCCTCGGGATGGGCGCGCCCGCCGCCGCGCTGGCGGCGCTCCTCTTCGCCGTCCACCCCGTGCACGTGGAGGTGGTCGCCAACGTGGCCGGCCGGAAGGATGCCCTCGCCACCGTCTTCGTCCTCCTCGCGGTGCTGGCCCACGGGGCGGCCGCGCGGCGCGGAGGGGCCCTGGTCCTCCTCCCGCCCCTCGCCCTCGCCGGGGCGCTGCTCTCCAAGGAGTCGGGCCTGGCGGCGCTCGCCATCCTGCCCGCCCGGGACCTCCTCCTGGGCGGCGAGGCCCGGCGGCCGGGCGCCCGCCGCCGGATGGCGGCGCTGTACGCGAGCCACGCCGCGGTGGCCCTCCTCTACCTCTTCGCCCGCCGGGCGGTGGTCGGCAGCCTCGGGGTGCCCCTCGACCTCATCCCCTGGGCCGAGAACCCGCTCGCGCACGCGCCCGCCGGCGAGCGGTTCCTGACCGCGGTGGCGGTGCTCGGGAGGGGCCTGGCGCTCCAGGCCTTCCCCTGGTCGCTCGCGCCGGACTACTCCTTCGACGCCATTCCCCTGGTGCGCTCCCCGCTCGATCCGAGGTTCCTCGCCGCCGCCGCCGCGCTCCTCGCCATCGCGGCCGTGGCGGCGAAGACCTGGCGGAGCCGGCCGCTGCTCGCCTTCTGCGCTGCCTGGTACGCGGCCGCCATCTTCCCCGCCTCGAACCTGGCCGTTCCGGTCGGGACGACGTTCGGGGAGCGGCTCCTCTACCTCCCCAGCGTGGCCTTCTGCCTCCTGGCGGGCGAGATGGGCGCCCGCGCCGTCGCCGCGGGCCGCGCGCGATGGGTCGGGCGTGCGGCCGTGGCCGCCGCGGTGGCGGCGCTCTCCGCCCGGACTGTCGCCTACGCGGCGGTCTGGTCGGACGAGGTGTCGCTCTTCGAGGCGGCCGTCCGGGCAGAGCCCGCCTCGGCGAAGGCCCACGACCTGCTGGGCGCCGCGTACATGGAGGTGGGCCGCCCCGGCGAGGGCGTCCGGGAGATCGAGGAGGCGGTCCGGATCCTCGGGCGCGCGCCCGTGCCGCCCTCCGACGTCCGCGTCAAGCTCGGCGTCGCCTACGAGCGCCTCGGCCGCCTGCAGGACGCGGAGCGGGAGTACGTCCGCGTGCTCGGGGACGCGCCGGGCCATCCCGACGCGCTCTGGCGCCTGGGCGTGGTGCGGTGGGGGCAGGGGCGACGCCAGGAAGCGGTGGACCTCTGGGAGCGGACGCTGGCCGTCGACCCGGGCCACGCCCGGGCCATGAGCGACCTCGGCATCGCGGCCATGCAGGGAGGGGACGAGGCGCGCGCCGAGGCGCTCTGGACGCGCGCCACCGAGATGGACCCGCGCGCGGCCGGGCCCTGGCTCTCGCTGGGCGCGCTGTACGAGCGCCGCGGGGAGATCGACCGGGCGCGCTCGGCCTGGGAGAAGTTCCTGGAGCGGGCCCGGTACGGGGCTTATCCGCGCGAGCGCCAGGCGATCGAGGAGCGGCTGCGTGCGCGCTCGCGCCCATGACCTTTCCGGTCCGCTTCCGGATTGACCTGCCTCAAAGAATCGGTGAGGGTCGCCCGACTACACTCGCGGCCCAAATCATCCGATCGCCTGACGAGGTGACGGTGCTCGCGCAGCGCGGGAGGTGGCCCCCGTGCGCACGGCGGGAGAGTGCAAGGTGAGGAAGCTCGGTCCCGGGATCGTCGGCGCGCTGGTCTTCCTCCTCGCCTGCGGCGAGGCGCGCAAGCTCGAGGAGAGCGCCACGGCCGGCACCTGCACGCGCTGCCACGGCGGCACGGACAACCCGACCGGCGCGCCGCCGCGCGACGTGGCGGGGCGGGTGGACCCCTCGCTGCCCTCGGTGGGCGCGCACACGGCCCACGTGGCGGGGGGCGGGCTCGCGCCGGCCTTCGACTGCAATGCCTGCCATCCCAAGCCCGCCACGCTCACCTCGCCGGGCCACGGGGACGGGGTGGTCTCCTTCGCCTGGAGCCCACTGGCGAGCGCGAACGGGACGCTCTCGCCCGCCTACGACCCCGTCGCCGGCTGCAGCGCGGTCTACTGCCA
>DATIUR010000497.1:0-9260 GCA_035466675.1 Anaeromyxobacteraceae bacterium
CTTCGGCGGGAACGGTCCGCGCCCCGGCGAGCAAGCGCGCGGGCCCGGGCTCGTCCGCGCCGCGTCGGGAGACGGTGGCCGGGGAGGCTCGCCGCCGGGATCCGACGAGCGATCGGCCCTCCGGTGAAGGCCCTCCCCGTCCAGTGCTTCAGGAGCGCGATCGGCCGTCCCGATCAGCCGAGACGCTTCTCGAAGAGCGTGACGCCGCGGCCGAGTCGCGCCACCTCGGCGTAGCCGAGGTGCCGCCAGAACGCCTTCGCCTCGGGGTTCTCGTCGCCGACCGAGAGCCGGATCGCGTCGAACCCCGTCCGGACCAGGGCGTGCTCCAGGGCCGAGACGGTCTCCCGGCCGTAGCCGAGGCCCTGGCAGGACTCCCGGAAGAGCAGGAGCCCGACGTGGGCGACGCCGGGCTCGGGATGGTGGAGGTAGAGATCGAGGATCCCCACCGCCGGCCCGCCCGCGTGCGGGACGAGCAGGAAGATGCGGCGGCCCTCGTCCACCTCGGCGTCGGAGAGGATGCGCTCGGCCGCGTCCTCGGCGGCCGGGCCGCCCTCCACGCGCGTGAAGTAGTCGGGCGCCCCGTCCAGGCAGGCCTGGGCCTCGGCGACGTCGCCGCGGCCGGCCACGACCACGCGCAGACGGGGCCCGTCGAGGGAGGGGAGGCCGTGTCCCTCCGTTGCGGCTGCCTGGACCCCGGTCATGGCGCGTGCGCAAGCCATAGGTCGCCCGGAGCGGCCGGTCAAGCGAGGTCGTCCGGGCGCGTCCTTCCGCCGCGCCCCCGATCGCTCACCCGACCAGCAGCCGCACCGCGGCCGGATCCTCGAGGCTCTCCACCACGTGGTCGGCGCCGCAGGCGGCGAGCTCGGCCGCGCCGTAGCTCCCCGTGGCGACCGCGAGCACCGGGCACCCCGCGTGCCGGGCCGCGGCCACGTCGCGAGGCGTGTCGCCGACGACGAGCGCCTCGCCCGGGTCGAGCCTGCGGGCCAGGCGGGCGGAGGCGCGGCGCAGGGCGGCCTCCACGATGCGCTCGCGCGCCTCGCCGTCTGCGGCGAAGCCGTACACACCCGCGCCGTCGAACGCGAAGTACCGGTCGAGCCCGCCCCGGGCCAGCTTGAGCCGCGCTCCGCCGGCCACGTTCCCGGTGCACAGGCCCACCACCGCGCCGCGCTCCCGCAGCGACTCGAGCGCCGCCGCCACGCCGGGCAGGACCCGGTAGCCGGGGGCGGCGATCTCGACGGCCAGGTGCTCGAGGTACCGGTCCAGGACGGCGTCGCAGGTCGCCTCGTCGAACGGCCGGCCGAGCAGACCGAGCGCGTCCCGCACGATGAGCCGGTCGGTGCTCCCGTCCAGCCGGAGCGGCTCGAGCCGGCCGTCCAGGGGGCCGCACCGCTCCCCCAGGGCCCGCTCCATCGATCGGCGGCCCGCGCCCGCCGCGTGGACGAGCGTCCCGTCGACGTCGAAGAGGGTGACCGGCCACGGCATCAGGGACGTTCCTCGAAGAGGGCCCGGACGAAGGAGGCCGGCGAGAAGGGCAGGAGATCCGCCACCCTCTCGCCCACCCCCACCCAGCGGACGGGGATCCGGAGCTCGTCGCAGATGCCGATCACCACGCCGCCCTTGGCGGTGCCGTCGAGCTTGGTGAGCGCGATGCCGTCCACCCCGAGCGCCTCGTGGAACTGGCGGGCCTGGGCGATGGCGTTCTGCCCGTTGGTGGCGTCGAGCACGAGCAGGACCTCGTGGGGGGCGCCGGGCGCGGCCTTGGCCAGCACGCGCTTCACCTTCTTCAGCTCCTCCATGAGCGGCGTCTTGGTGTGCAGCCGCCCGGCCGTGTCGCAGATCACCACGTCCGCGGCGTCGGCCACCCCGCGCTGCACGGCCTCGAAGCAGACGCTGGCGGGGTCGGCCCCCTCCTTGCCGCGCACGATCGGCACGCCCACGCGCCCGGCCCAGATCTCGAGCTGCTCGCCCGCCGCGGCGCGGAAGGTGTCCCCCGCGCCCAGGAGGACCCGCCGGCCCTCGCCGGCGAGCCTGGCGGCGAGCTTGCCCACCGTGGTGGTCTTGCCGGAGCCGTTCACGCCCACCACCATCACCACCCAGGGCGCCGCCCCGGGGGCGAGCCGCGCCGCCCCGGACGCGCCGTCCAGCGAGAGGATGCGCTCGATCTCGGCGCGAAGCGCCTCCTGCAGGCGCGCGGGGTCGGAAAGCTCCCTGCGGCGGACCCGCTCCCGGGCGGACTCGAGCAGGGCCGTGGCGGTGCGGACGCCGATGTCGGCGGTGAAGAGGACCTCCTCCAGCTCGGCCAGCACCGCGTCGTCGAGGGTCCGGCCTCCCGCGAAGAGGGCGTTCAGCCTCGCCACGAAGCCGCCGCGCGTCTTCTCGAGCCCGGCGGCGAGCGTCTTGCCGGCCTCGGCCTCGATCCGCCGGCGGCGCTCCTCCTCCTCCCGGCGGCGGGCCTCCTCGGCCTCCCGCTCCGCCTGCTCCCTCCGCTCGCGATCCCGGCGCTCCTCCTCCTCGCGCTCGAGGCGGCGGCGATCGCGCTCGGCCCGCTCCGCCTCCTTCTTGCGGCGGTATTCCTCCTTGCGCCGGCGCTCCTCCTCCTCGCGCTGCTCCGGCGTCCGCGGAGCGGGCGCCTCCTCGCGAGGGCGGGGCCGGGCCTCCCGCGGCTCCGGCGGGCGCTCCGCCGCCGCGGCCGGGCCCGCGTCCGGGGCCTCCTCGCGCTCCGGTCCGGGCGGCCGGGGAGGGCGCCGGCGCGCCAGCACGAAGGCCGCGACGAGCGCGGCGGCGAGGGCGGCGGCGATCGCGATCGCCGCCGGATCTAGGACGGGATGAGGCAAGGACGAGGGCTCCCGGGAGCGCCGGACGGTGGATATTGGGTGGGGCCCGGCGCGCTGTCAACGGAGGACCACGCCCGGGGCCGGGGCGCGCGGGATCAGGCCGCGGCGGCTTCCTTCGACCGGTCGGAGAGGCGGACCGAGACGAGCTTCGAGACGCCCGGCTCCTCCATCGTCACCCCGTAGAGCGTGTCCACCATCTCCATGGTGCGCTTGTTGTGGGTGACGAGGATGAACTGGCTCGCCTTCGACATCTCCCGCACCAGCTCGTTGTAGCGGCCCACGTTGGCGTCGTCGAGCGGGGCGTCCACCTCGTCGAGCAGGCAGAACGGGGTCGGCTTGATGAGGAAGATGGCGAAGACCAGCGCCACCGCGGTGAGGGCCTTCTCGCCGCCGGAGAGCAGGTTGACCGACTGCAGCTTCTTGCCCGGCGGCTGGGCGAAGATCTCGACGCCCGCCTCCGTCTCGCCGCCGTCGTCCTGGGTGAGCACCAGGCCGGCCCGCCCCCCGTTGAACAGGCGGGGGAAGACCTGCTGGAACTTCTCGTTCACCCGGTCGAAGGTCTCGCGGAACCGCTCGCGCGACGCCCGGTTGATCTTGACGATCGCCTGCCGGAGATCGGCCAGCGAGCGCTCCAGGTCGATCTTCTGCTCGACCAGGAAGGCGTGGCGCTTCGCCAGCTCGTCGTACTCCTCGATGGCGGTGAGGTTGATCGCCCCCATCCGCTCCGCCTGGGCCTTCTTCTCCTCCAGCCGCTCGCGGTCGGCCTCGCCCGGCGCGGGCTCGAGGTGGAAGCGGCCGATCTCCCAGCGCAGCTCGGCCTGGCAGCGCTCGCGCGTCTGCTCCTCGAGGTGCGCCAGCTCCAGGGCCTGCTCGCGCGCGGTGAGGGCGGACTCGGCGGAGGCCTGCCGGATCTCCTCGAGCGACGCCCGCCGCTCCCGGCTCTCCGCCTCCCGGCCCCGCATGGCGGCCTGCATCGCCTCGTGGGCGGCGCGCGCCCGGGCCAGGTCCTCCTGCACGGCGGCCAGGTCGGCGGAGATCCGGCCCAGGTCCCCCCGGCTCCCGTCGAGGCGGGCGCGCAGCTCGGCGGCGCGGGCGTTGCCCTCGGAGAGCGCCGCGAAGAGGCGCGAGCGCCGCTCCTCCACCTCGCGGCGGGCGTCCTCGATGCGGCGAAGGGCCGCCCCCATCGACTCCCGCCGCTCCGCTTCCGCGGCCACCTTGACCTTGAGGTTGAGGAGCTCCGAGGCCAGGGCCTCGGAGCGCAGCCGGCTGGCGTCCAGGCGCTGCCCCGCCTCCCGGGCCCGCTCCTCGGCGCGCGCCCGTTCCGCCTCGGCGGTGGCGGCGCCCAGCCGGTGCTCCTCCTCCTCGCCCGCCAGCGAGGCGAGCGCCTCCTCGAGCTGCGTCCGCTCGTCCTCGAGCTGGCCGATCCGCCCGGCCACGCGCTCCAGCTCCTCCCCGACGCGGGCGAGGTCCTTCTCCTCCTCGCGCAGGGCGAGATCCTTCTCGTGCCCGTCGCGGTCGAGCGCCTTGAGGGCCGCCTCCAGCTGGAGCAGCCGCGCCTGGAGGGTGCGGTGGCGCTCCTGGGCGAGCGAGAACTCGGCCTCGAAGGCGCGGGCCGTCTCCTCCAGCTCCTGGACCTCGCGTCGGCGCTGCAGCGCCCCGTGCCCCTCCCCCTCGAGCGGGCCGCCGGTGACGACGCCCCAGGGGTCGAGCACCTCGCCGTCGAGGGTGACCAGGGTCCGCTTCCGGGCCGAGGACTGCCAGATCTCGAGTGCGCCGGGGAGGTCGCGCACGATCATCGCGTCGCCCAGGAGGAACCGGACCAGGCCCTCGTAGGCGGGCTCGTACCGCACCACGTCCAGGCAGGCGGCCACCCGGGCCGGGTGCGCCGGGTCCGCCTCCGGCGCGTCCCCGCCCTCGCCGCGCAGGCGCTCCAGCGGGATGAGCGAGGCGCGCCCCTCCGCCGCGCTCTTGAGCCAGTCGATCGCCTCGATCCCCTGGGCGTGGCTCTCCACGATGACGTACTGGAGCCGCTCGCCCAGCACCGCCTCGATCGCGTTCTCGTACTCGGCCGGCGCCGACACGACGTCGGCCACCAGGCCGAAGATGCCGCGGTCGCGGGCCTCCCCCTGGCCCGCGCGCGTCATCAGGCTGCGGACGCCGCGGCCGTGGCCCTCGTAGTTCCGGAGCACCTCGAGCAGGCTCTGCAGCCGGGCGCGGCGATCCGACAGCTCCTCGCGCAGCGTGATGAGCTTGGCCTCGTTCTGGATGAACTCGGAGCGGGTGCGCTCCAGGATCTCCTCCTGCGCCCCGCGCTGCTCCTCGAGGTGGAGCCGGAGCTGCCGGGTCTGGCCCAGCTTCTCGACGTGGCGCGCGCGCGCGCCGTCGAGGTCGGAGGCGCGGCGGGCGAGGTCGTCGGACTCGGCCCGCGCCCGCGCCAGGCGGGCCCGGATGTCCGCCCGCTGGCGCTCGATCTGGGCGAGCTGGCTGCCGTGGCCCGTCGCGGCGGAGAGGGCCGCCGCCGCCTGGGCCCGGGCCTCGTCCAGCTCCGCCTGGAGCGAGGCCTGGTCGTGCGCCACCCCGCGCAGCGAGGCCTCCGCGTCGCCCAGCCGCCCCTCGTCGGCGGCGGAGAGCCCCTCGAGGTCCGCCCGCTGGCGCAGGAGGTCCTCGCGCTCGCGCGCCAGCGACTCGGCCTGGCCCTTGAGGGACTCGACCTCCTCGGCCTGGGCCCGGGTGCGCTCCGCGATCTGCTCGATCTCCCGGCCGGCGGCCTCGGCGGAGACCTCGTTCACCCGGGCCGCGCTCTCCAGCTCGTGCGCGCGCGCGGTGAGCTCCCCGATGCGCGCCTCGCCCTCCGACAGCAGGTTCCGGTCCGCCTCGAGCGCCCGGTCGAGCTCGGAGAGGCGCGCGGCCACCTCCGCGTCGCGGGCGCGCAGCTCGGCGGTGCGCTCCTCGGCGGCGCGGCGAGTGACGGTGAGCTCCAGGTAGCGGGCGGCGGCGGCGCGGAGCTCGAGCTCGCGGATCTCGGCGCGGAGCGCCTTGTACCGCTCGGCCCGGCGGGCCTGCCGGTTGAGGCTCTCCAGGCGGCCCTGCAGCTCCTGGACGATGTCGGTGACGCGCTGCAGGTTCTGCAGCGTCGCCTCCATCTTGCGCTCGGCCGCCTCGCGGCGCTTCTTGTACTTGGTGATGCCGGCCGCCTCCTCCACGATGGACCGGCGGTCCTCCGGGCGGGCCGAGACGACCTGTCCGATCCGGCCCTGCTCGATGATCGAGTAGGCGGTCCGTCCGACCCCCGAGCCGAAGAAGAGGTCGTTCACGTCGAGCAGGCGGGCCGCCACCCCGTTCACCAGGTACTCCGACTCGCCCGTCCGGTGGAGCCGGCGCCCCACCGTGATCTCGGCCAGGGCCTGGAACTGCGGCGGCAGCTCCGAGGGGCGGTCGTTCTCGAAGGCGAGCGTCACCTCCGCCATGGAGAGGGGCGCCTTCGACTCGGAGCCGTTGAAGATGACGTCCTCCATGGAGCGCCCGCGCAGCTGCCGCGCCGACTGCTCGCCGAGGACCCAGCGGATGGCGTCCACCACGTTCGACTTCCCGCACCCGTTCGGGCCGACCACGGCGGTGACGCCGTCGTCGAAGGCGAGAACGGTCTTGTCCATGAAGGACTTGAAGCCGCAGATGTCGATCCGGCGGATGCGCATCGAAGGACCCGATAACACACCCCATGGGCCCGTTCAAGCGAAGCCCTTGATCGTGCGAGGTTTTTTGGGGGATGCGGGGCCGGTTTCCCCCGCGCGGACGGCTGAAAACGCGCATGGATCCGAGGCGTTGCGTGACGTGTCATGTATGGTGACCGACGCCGACGCGACCCGGCCGTCCATTGCGTCTAGACTCTCGGCCCGATGGCCCTCCTCGCGAAGCTCCTGCGGAGCGTCCTCCTCTCCGTCGGCCTCGCGGGAGGGACGGCCTGGCTCCTCGTGGAGCTGACGTTCGATCTGCCCGCCGAGCAGCTCCGCTGGGCGCGGGCGGTGGTGGTCTCGGCCCTGGCCGGCGCCGGCGTGCTGCTCTTCGCCCTGGCCGCTCGCTGGTCGCGGCCGCTCCGGCGTGCCTCGGGCGGCGCGCCGGCGGGCGACCCGGAGAAGCTCGCGGCGGCCCTGGCCGGCGCGCGCCTCCCGGCCCGGGTGGCGGCGAGCGCCCTCGCGCTCGGGATCGCCGTGGCGGGAGCGGTCGTCGCGGCGCTCGCGCGCGTGGCCGTCCCGGGCGATCTGCTCGCGGCCGGTACGGTGCTCGGCGCCGCCGGTGCGCTCCTGGCGGCCCTGGTCGCCCACGGGGCCACCGCCGCGGCCACCTCCGGCGCGATCGAGTCGCTCGGCGCGCGGGCCGATCTCGGCGCACGCGGCACCACCCGGGGCCGGGTCCTCGTCTTCGCCCTCGGCCTCGACACCGTGGCGGTGCTCCTCTTCGCCGCCTCCGGCTACGCACGCTACCGGACCGAGACCATCCGGGAGGTCCTGGCCGACGCCGGGCGCGGCCAGACGGCGGCGGCGGTCGGGAAGGGCGGCCCGCCGCCCGCCCGGACGGTCTGGCTCGCCACCGGGGCGCCCACGGCCGTGACGGCGCCGGGAGGCGCCGTGGTGGACCAGGCGGGCGGCTCCCTTCCGGCCGGCCTGCGCGCCGGCGCTCCCGGGGTCGAGCGCGTCGCCGACCCGCCGGGCTGGCTCGTGCGCGCGAGCCACGCGGGCGGCGGCGACGTGATCTCGTGGATCCCGGAGGCGCGGCTCCAGGGCCGCTGGGCGAGCTTCTGGATCCAGCTCGTCGTGGCGGGCGGGGTGGCCTGGGCGGCGGGCGCGGTCCTGGCCTGGGCCGCCTCGCGGAGCGCCTCGCTCCCGCTGCACGGCCTCGGCCGCGCGGCGGACCGGCTGGCGGCGGGCGACCTGACCGTCGATCCGCCGGCCGCGTCGCAGGACGACGCGGGGCGGCTGGCCGACGACCTCCGCCGCATCGCCCAGGGGCTCCGAGCCATCGTGGCCGGAGTGCTCGCCTCCGGGGAGGGCGTCGCGCTGGGGGCGCGCGAGGCGGCCGCCATCGGCGACCGCGTCCGGAGCGGTGCGGCCGACCAGCGCTCGGCGCTCGGCGGGGTGCGGGCCGCCGTCGAGGCGGTGGAGGGCTCGGTGGCCGACGTCTCCCGGAGGGTCGGCGGCCTGGCCGACCAGCTCGGCGCGGCGTCGGCGGCGGTGGGCGCGAGCCTGGCGGCGCTGGAGGAGGTCCAGGCCCGGGGGGCCGAGCTGGAGCGCACCGCCCAGGAGGCCCTGCAGGACGCGGATGCGCTCGCCGCCGCGAGCCGGGAGGCCGAGGGGAACCTCGCCGAGCTGCCCGGCGCCGCGGGGAGGGCGGCCGCGGCGCTCTCGGCGGTGCAGGCGACGCTCGGCGCCCTGGAGCGGGCGGCCGACGAGGGCGAGTCGAGCGCGCGGCTGGTGGCGGAGGCCGCCCATCGGGCCGGCGGGATCGTCGAGGAGACGGTGCACGGGATCGAGGCGGTGCGGGCGGCGGTGGGCGACGCGCAGCGGCGCATCACCGCGCTGGGGCGGCGCTCGGACGACGTGGAGCAGGTGGTGGACTTCATCTCGGAGGTGGCGGGGCGCACGAACCTGCTCTCCCTCAACGCGTCCATCATCGCCTCGCAGGCGGGAGAGCACGGGAAGGCCTTCGCGGTGGTGGCCGACCAGATCCGCGAGCTGGCCGCCCAGATCGCCCGCTCCACCCGCTCCATCGGCGACATCATCCACGCGGTCCGGGAGGAGATCGAGGCGACCGCGGCCCTGATCGACCGCGGCGACGCGCTCGCCGGCGAGGGCGTGCAGCTGGCCCGGGGCTCCCTCGAGGCGCTGGGCGGAATCCAGCGGTCCGCGCAGCAGGGCCGGGAGGCCGCCGAGGCGGTCGGCACCGCGGTGGGCGTGCACCGCGGCGCCTCGCGGGACGTCGCCGCGGCGGTGGAGTCCGTGACGGACGGGTCCCGGGCGCTCGCCTCCACCCTCCAGCAGCTGGGCCGGAACGCGGCGGGAGCGGGCACCGTCGCGCGGAGCCTGGCCGCCGCGTCCACCGCCGTGTCGAAGGGCCTCGAGGAGGGCGCGAGCGCCGGGCGCCGGCAGGTCGGCTCCCTGGCTCGCGTCGAGCGGACGGTCGCGGAGGTGGCGCGCGCGGTGGAGGCGCACGTCGCCACCGCCCGGAAGCTGCGCGAGGCGATCCGGAGCCTCTCCGACGTGGCCGGCCGGCAGGAGTCGGCCGCCGACGACCTCGCCGGCGTGGCCGAGAGGCTCGGCTCGGGGGCGAAGGGGCTCTCCGACTCGGCGGGGCGGTTCCGGATCTGACGGCGGAATCCGCCTTGCGTGAGGCCGTCGCGAGGCGTGTCGCCGACGCGGCTCGCGCATCGTT
>DATIUR010000498.1:0-2815 GCA_035466675.1 Anaeromyxobacteraceae bacterium
CCCGCCGGACGCGACGATCACATGATCGCGAGCCACAACACCGACCAGCTCGGAGGCGGCCCTAAGACGTTCGGTGAGGTCGGCGTCGTCTGGCGACGGCGACGGATCGCCGGACGGGTGGTTGTGCACGAAGACCACGCCGTGCGCCCCCTCGCGGACGGCCGGCCGCAGCGCGTCGCGGGGCGAGACGGGGCACTGCGAGATCGACCCCTCGGCCACCTGCACCGAGCGGAGCAGCCGACCCCGCACGTCGAGCAGCACCACGTGGAAGCCCTCCCGCTCCGCGTGGGCGGCGTGGCGCAGGAGCTCGTAGACCCGGGCCGGGTCGAGGCACCGCTCGCCGCGCCGGGGAGGCGCCCAGGCCGCACGCCGCCCCAGCTCGAAGGCGGCCGCCACCGCGGAGGCGCGGGCCAGCCCCAGGCCCGGGAAGGCGGCGATCGCGTCGGGCGGCGCCCAGGCCAGCTCGGGCAGCGGCACCGCCTCGAGCAGGCCGAGGGCGGCGGCCCGGGCCGAGAGCCGTCCCGTCCCCGTCCCCAGCACCAGGGCCACGAGGTCGGCGTCGGAGAGCGCCCGCGGCCCCTCGGCGAGCAGGCGCTCGCGGGGCCGATCGGAGGGCGGAGGGGTCTCGGCCCTGGACGAGGACACGTGCGGGGACCGAGCAACCGCCGTGCCCGGCCGGAAGGCTTGCCGGAAGGGCGCGGCGCGGGGTGCGCGAGCCGCGGCGCGGTCCGGGGCGCGCCCGAGGGACCGCCGCCCGCCCGCCGCCCTCCCTCCGCGGGCGCGGGCGCGCGCGGGGGAGGGGGCGGAGGCGGGTCACTTCTGCTTCACCAGCTCCGCCTCGATCTCGAGCTTCACCTCGTCGCCCACCACCGGACCGGCCTCGATGGCCTTGCTCCAGGTGAGGCCCCAGGCCTTGCGGTCGATGGTGGCCGAGGCGGCGATGCCGCGCCGGGTGTTGCCCCAGGGGTCCTTCACCTCGGCGGTGGGGCCGACCACGTCGAGGGTCACCGGCCTCGTGACCCCGTGCATGGTGAGGTCGCCGGTGACCTTGAGCCGGCCCTCCCCGGCCTTCTCCACCTTCGTCGACCGGAAGGTGATGGTCGGGTACTTCTCCACGTCGAAGAAGTCCGGCGACTTGAGGTGCTTGTCGCGGTCGGCGACGCGGGTGTCGATGCTGGTGGCGTCGATGACCGCCTCCACCTTCGACCGGGTCACGTCCTTCTCGTCGAGGACCACGGTCCCGGAGACCTTGGCGAACTCGCCGCGGACGTTGGTGATGACCATGTGCCGGATGGTGAAGCTCGCGTGCGTGTGCGTCTCGTCGAGCTTCCAGTTGCTGGTCTGGGCGAGGGCCGGTGCGGCCAGCGCCGCCGCGGCCAGTGCGAGCGTGATCTTCCTGTTCATGGTGCAGCTCCTTCTCCCTCCCGGGTTTCAGCGAAGCGCGACGCTCCGCATGCTCAGGTTGCCGTGCTGGAATCCGCGGTGGACCGTCTCGAGCCGGTCCTCCTCCCGGCCCGCCCCCACGGCCACCAGGAGCGGGTCGAAGTGCTCGGTGCTGGGCGCCGCCAGGTCCGCGTGCGGACCGAGCTCGCGCCAGCGGACCAGGGCCTCCTGGTCGCGCGCCTCGAGCCGCCCGGAGATCCACTCGTCGAAGGCGCGGGCCCAGTGGTCCACCGGGCCCTGGTCGCCGAAGCGCACCGCGCCGAGGTTGTGCACCACGCCGCCGCTGGCGAGGAGCAGCACCCCCTCGTCCCGCAGCGGGGCCAGCGCCCGGCCGAAGCGGATCAGGGCCTCGGCCGGCACCTCGGGCAGGGCGATCTGCACCACCGGGACGTCCGCGGCGGGCCAGGCCAGCCGGAGCGGGATCCAGGTGCCGTGGTCGAGGCCGCGCACCGAGTCGAGGCGGGGATGGAAGCCGGCCGCGTCGAGCAGCTCCGCGGCGCGGGCCGCCACCTCCGGCGCGCCCGCGGCCGGGTACTCGAGCCGGTAGAGCGCCTCGGGGAAGCCGCCGAAGTCGTAGATGAGCCGGTGGCGCTCGGCGCTGGTGATCCCCACGGTCCAGTCGGTGGTCCAGTGGGCGGAGACGACGGCCAGGGCCCGGGGCCGGGGGCAGGACGCGCCCAGGGCGGCCAGCGCCGCGGCGTACGGGCCTCCCTCGAGCGCCACGGTGGGCGCCCCGTGCGCGACGAACAGCACCGGGGCGGCGCTCACGGCGACCGCTCCCGGGCCGCCCGCCGGCGCGGGGCGAAGGCCCGGCCCAGCAGGCGGCCGTGGTCCCCGAGCGCGTCCGGCACGAGCCGGTAGATGTGGAACTGCCCGCGCTTCTCCACCGCCAGGAGCCCGGCGTCGGAGAGGACCTTGAGGTGGTGCGACACGGTCGCCTGGGAGACGGGGAAGCGCCGGGTCAGCTCGGCGCAGCTCAGCTGGCCCCGCGCCGCGATGGCGCGGAGCAGCCGGTAGCGCGTCGGATCCCCCAGCGCCCTGGCCACGCGGATCACCTGCGCCTCGTCCCGTTCCATCGACATATGGATATCCGTCTATGTAATGGACCCCCGGGCCCGTTCAAGCGGGACAGGCGGACCCATCGGGGGTCCCGCGGTGGGGACGCCGGGCGGGCGGGCGCGTCAGACGGCCAGGAACGCCTCGAGGATCCGGTGGCAGCGCGCCAGCGCGTCCACCTCGACCCACTCCCCGCGCTGGTGCGCCTGCGCGGTCGCCCCCGGGCCCAGGTTCACGGCCGGGACGCCGTGCGCGGAGAGGCGGGCCACGTCGGTCCAGGCCTGCTTCGGCTCGGCCGGCACGCCGCCCCGCTCCG
>DATIUR010000499.1:0-6486 GCA_035466675.1 Anaeromyxobacteraceae bacterium
CCCCGAGTGCCTCGGCGAGGCCCAGCGCATCCCCGACTACCTGGCCCAGCTCGGCGAGCTCGCGCTCACGCCGGCCGCCAACATCATCAAGCTCCCCAACATCAGCGCCTCGATCCCGCAGCTCAAGGAGGCCATCAGGGAGCTGCAGGCGAAGGGCTACGCGGTCCCGGACTACCCGGAGAGCCCGAAGGACGACGCCGAGAAGGCCGTCCAGGCCCGCTACGCCAGGGTCCTCGGCAGCGCGGTCAACCCGGTGCTGCGCGAGGGCAACTCGGACCGCCGCTCGCCCCCGTCGGTGAAGGAGTTCTCGAAGAAGAACCCGCACAAGCTCGCCCCGTGGAACCCGGAGACGTCGAAGGCCCACGTCGTGCACATGACCGAGGGGGACTTCTACGGCTCCGAGAAGTCCCTCACCCTCGGCAAGGCCACCGACTACCGGATCGAGCACGTGGCCGACGACGGGACCGTCACCGTCCTGAAGAAGAAGGCCCCGCTGCAGGAGGGCGAGATCGTCGACGCCGCGGTCATGAACGTGCGCGCGCTCCGCGCCTTCTACGCGAAGCAGATCGAGGAGGCCAAGAAGAGCAACCTGCTCCTCTCCCTGCACCTCAAGGCCACCATGATGAAGGTCTCCGACCCGGTCCTGTTCGGCCACGCGGTGACCGTCTTCTACGCCGACGTCTTCGAGAAGCACGCCGCCACCTTCGCCAGGCTGGGCGTCAACCCGAACAACGGGCTCGGCGACGTCTACGCGAAGATCCAGTCGCTCCCGGCCGACGAGAAGGCCCGGATCGAGGCGGACATCAAGGCGGTCTACGCGAAGCGGCCCGCGCTGGCGATGGTCGACTCGGACAAGGGCATCACCAACCTGCACGTCCCGAACGACGTCATCGTGGACGCCTCCATGCCGGTGGTGGTCCGCGAGGGCGGCAAGATGTGGGGCGCGGACGGCAAGCTCCACGACACGAAGGCGATGATCCCCGACCGCTGCTACGCCACCACCTACGCGGAGATCCTCGAGGACTGCCGCCGGAACGGCGCCCTGAACCCCGCCACCATGGGGAGCGTTCCCAACGTCGGCCTGATGGCCCAGAAGGCCGAGGAGTACGGCTCGCACGACAAGACCGTCGTCGCGGCGGCGAACGGCACCATCCGCGTGGTGGAGGATGCGTCGGGCGCGACGCTGCTCGAGCAGAAGGTCGAGAAGGGCGACATCTTCCGCATGTGCCAGACGAAGGACGTCCCCATCCGCGACTGGGTGAAGCTGGCGGTGGGCCGGGCGCGGGCGACCGGGGCCACGGCCGTCTTCTGGCTCGACGAGCGCCGGGCTCACGACCGCGAGGTGATCGCGAAGGTGAAGAAGTACCTTCCGGAGCACGACACCCGCGGCCTCGACCTGCGCATCCTGCCGCCCGTCGAGGCGATGCGCCTCAGCCTGGAGCGGATCCGGAAGGGCCAGGACACCATCTCGGTCACCGGCAACGTGCTCCGCGACTACCTGACCGACCTCTTCCCCATCCTCGAGATCGGAACGAGCGCGAAGATGCTGTCGGTCGTGCCGCTGCTGGCGGGCGGCGGGCTCTTCGAGACGGGCGCGGGCGGCTCGGCGCCGAAGCACGTCCAGCAGTTCGTGAAGGAGGGCTACCTGCGCTGGGACTCGCTGGGGGAGTTCTCGGCGCTCGGCGCCTGCCTGGAGCACATCGCGCGCACGACCCGGAACGAGAAGGCCCGGATCCTGGGCGAGGCGCTCGACCAGGCCATCGGGAAGTTCCTCGAGAACAACAAGTCGCCGGCCCGCAAGGTCGGGCAGATCGACAACCGCGGCAGCCACTTCTACCTGGCCCTCTACTGGGCGCAGGCGCTCGCCGAGCAGAAGCAGGACGCGGAGCTGCAGGCCCGGTTCGCGAAGGTGGCGAAGCAGCTCGGCGAGGCCGAGAAGAAGATCGACGCCGAGCTGATCGCGGCGCAGGGGAAGCCGATGGACGTCGGCGGCTACTACCGGCCGGATCCGGCCAAGGCGGCGGCGGCCATGCGGCCGAGCGCGACGCTGAACGCCATCGTCGACGCGATCGCATGAGGGAGCGGCCCGCCGGGGCGCGTTCCTCCGGGAACGCCCCCGGGCGCGGCCCGCGCCGCCGCCCCATCGCGCCCGCGGGCCTCCCCGGTTCAGCCCGGCCGGGGGGAGAGGCTCACGTCCCGCATCAGCGCCTCCTGGGCCACGCTCGCCACCAGGCGGCCGGCGCGGTCGTAGACGAGCCCGCGCGAGAGGCCGCGGGCCGCCTGGGCCGACGGCGAGTCCATCACGTACAGGAGCCACTCGTCGATGCGCGCGGCGCGGTGGAACCAGAGGACGTGGTCGAGGGAGGCGAGGATCATCCCCGGGTCGTTCCAGCGCTTTCCGTGCGGGCGCAGGGCGGTGCCGGACAGGGCCCAGTCGGACGCGTAGGCGAGCATGCAGCGGTGGAGATGGGGATCGTCGGGGACGCGATCGACGGTGCGGAACCAGTAGGACTGCCGCGGCTCGCGGCCCGCGGAGGCGGGCGGCCCCTGTGCCTCGACGAGCCGGAACTCGAGCGCGCCCGGCCTCTTCAGCGGCGTGGCCTCGTCCGGCGGCGGGACGTCCGGCATCGGCGCGGCGTGCTCGAGGCCGGCCTCGCGCCTCTGGAACGAGGCGATCATGGAGAGGATGGGCCGCCCGTGCTGGATGGCCTGCACCCGCCGCGCCGAGAAGCTCCTCCCGTCCCGGAGTCGGTCCACCTGGTAGACGATGGGCGCGCCCACGTCCCCCGGGAGCAGGAAGTAGGCGTGCAGCGAATGGGGCGAGCGGTCGTCCACCGTGCGCTCCGCCGCGACCAGCGCCTGGCCGATCACCTGGCCGCCGAAGACGGTGCGGGTGCCGGTGTCCCTCGACTGCCCGCGGAACAGGTTCACCTCGAGCGGCTCGAGGTCGAGCTGCCGGATCAGGGCCTCCAGGGTCTCGTCCATGCGCGCACGCCTCCTCTCTGCCGGGTGCGGCTGCGTTCCACGCCGGATGGTGATACCCCTTTTCCGGGCGGCCCGCGGACTCGCCGCCCCGGCGCCGGGGGTCCCCGGCGTGGCCCCCGATGGGGCATGCGCCGTCCGTGACGGCAAGAACGGTTGCGGCCCGCCCCTCCGTCCGGAACGATGCCGCTGCGCGCGAGACGCGCGATCCGACGGCTCAACGAGGCTCGTAGCTGCCGCCCGCGGGCGGCCAAGGGGGATTCCCATGAAGACCTGGTTCGTCCTGCTCGCCGCGGTGGCCGGCTCCGCCTCGGCCCAGACCGCGCCCGCCGCGAGGCCGCCGACCTCGCAGTACTGCAACCCGTGCCCGCAGCCGTGCCCGAACGTGGACGGTCCCGCCGCCTGCGGCGCCGTCGCCGCGGCCCCCGCGCCGGCGAAGCCCGCCGATCCCTGCGCGCCCGGCCAGAGCCACACCCCCGAGCAGTGCCCGGCGCTCGACGACGACGGCGACGGCATCGCCAACGCCGACGACCGCTGCCCGCTCCAGAAGGGGATCCCGCAGGAGAAGGGCTGCCCGCCGAAGGACTCGGACGGCGACGGCATCTTCGACCACGAGGACGCCTGCCCCGACGTGAAGGGCGTGGCGGAGGAGAAGGGCTGCCCGCCGAAGGACTCGGACGGCGACGGCATCATCGACGCGCAGGACAGGTGCCCGAAGGAGCCGGGCGTCCCGGCCGAGCAGGGATGCCCGCCGGCGCGCGCCAAGATCAGCGCGGAGACCGGGAAGATCGACATCAAGGAGAAGGTCTTCTTCGACACCGGCAAGTCCACCATCCAGCCGCGGTCCTTCGGGCTCCTCGACGACGTGGCCGCGCTCCTGGTGGCGAACCCGAAGGTCGGCCCCGTCACCGTCGAGGGGCACACCGACGACCGCGGGCCGGCCGAGCTCAACCGGACCCTGTCGCAGGCGCGCGCCGAGGCCGTGAAGGCCTACCTGGTCGGCAAGGGCGTCGACGCGTCGCGGCTCGAGGCGAAGGGGTTCGGCCCGGACCGGCCGGCGCAGCCCAACACCACCAAGGCCGGACGCGAGGCGAACCGCCGGGTCGAGTTCGTCATCACCGGGCTGAAGGCGCAGTAGGGCGCGCAGACGCGGCGGGCCCGCTTCTCCTTCCCTCCCGCCGGATGGAGGACGTGACCGGAGAGACCTCCGCCTCGCCGCCCCCTCCCGCGGGGCTCACCCGCCGCGCCGCCGTGACGGCGGGAGCGATCGTGCTCGTTGGGCTGGGCGAGCGCGTGCCGCTCCCCTTCGTGGATCCCGAAGGGCGGAGGCCGAGGCCATCTGCGCCCGGATCGTGACCGGCGCCGGGACGCCCTGACCCCGCCTCCGGCGCCTTCGGCCGGCGGCGGCTGCGCCGCCCCTCCCGCTGGCGGGCTCCGCCCGCGTCCTGTTGCTAGTTAGCATTAACTCACTTAAAAAGGGAGCACCGCGGGTCCTGCGGGCCGCGGCCCCGTCCCCCCGGAGGGGGAGGAAAGGAGCGAGCATGAGCGAGCGAGCGGCCAAGCTCATCTTCTGGTCCGGCACGCTGTCGTCGCTGGCGCTGTTCCTGGCGTTGACCTGGGACACGCACCGGTCGTTCGACGCCCTCACCCACGCCGACAGGCTGAGCCCCGGCGTGGTCGAGGGCAAGCGGGTCTTCGAGAAGTACAACTGCAACGACTGTCACACCATCCTGGGCTTCGGGGGCTACTACGCGCCGGACCTGACGCGCGCCCACGCCCGGCTGGGCGAGGACGCCATCCGTCTCCGGCTCCAGTCGCCGGAGAAGGTCTTCGCGTCGTCCTGGCGGAAGATGCCGCAGCAGAACCTCCAGCCGGCGGAGATCGATCGGATGGTCGAGTTCCTGCGCTGGGTGAGCGACATCGAGAACAACGACTGGCCGCCGCAGGACTCGCAGGCCCGCTGGAAGGCCTCGACGCGGCGCCTCCTCGCCGGCGCCGCCCTCTCGCCGGGCGCGGCGCTCGTGAACCAGGAGTCGTGCCTGGCCTGCCACTCGCTGGGCGGGAAGGGCGGGGATCGCGGCCCGCGCCTGGAGTACGTCGCCACGCGGCGCGACGCCGACTGGATCGCCCGCTACCTGGCCGACCCCGAGGCGGTGACGCCCGGCGCGGCCATGCCCAAGTTCGACAAGCTCTCGGAGGCGCAGCGGCGCGCCATCGCCGAGTTCGTGGTCAGCCTGGCCGCGCGGAGGGAGCCATGACCTTCAAGACCCAGCGCGTCGCCTATCCCTACTTCGTGGTGGCGCTGCTCCTCTTCGGGCTCCAGCTGGTGATGGGGCTCTACCTGGCCTTCAGCTACTTCTTCCCCGTGCCGCAGGCGGTGGTGGACGTCTTCCCGTTCGCCACGGCCCGGGCCATGCACACGAACCTGCTCGTGCTCTGGCTGCTCCTCGGGTTCATGGGGGCGACCTACTTCGCCGTGCCCGAGGAGACGCAGAGCGAGCTCGCCTGGCCCCGGCTGGCCTACGCGCAGCTCGTGCTGCTCTCCGCCACCGGGGTGGCGGCGCTGGTGGGCTTCCAGTTCGGCTGGACGCAGGGGCGGCCCCTGCTCGAGATCCCCACCACCCTCGACGTCCTGGTGGTGATCGGGGCGCTCATGTTCCTCGCCAACGTGGGCGTCACCATGCTGCGGGCCCGGCGCTTCACGGCCACCCAGGGAAGCCTCCTGGCGGGCCTGGTGTTCCTGGCGCTGCTCTACCTGTTCGGCATCCCCTTCTACGAGAACCTGGCCGTCGACTGGTACTACTGGTGGTGGGTCGTCCACCTGTGGGTGGAGGGGGCCTGGGAGCTGGTCACGGCGGCGCTGATGGCCTTCATGATCATCCAGCTCACCGGCGTGGAGCGGAAGGTGGTCGAGAAGTGGCTCTACGTGGAGCTGGGACTCTTCCTCTTCACCGGCCTCGCCGGCACCGGCCACCACTACTACTGGATCGCCGCGCCCCGCTACTGGCTGTGGGTCGGCGGCATCTTCTCGGCGCTCGAGCCCCTCCCCATCGCGCTCATGCTGCTCGACACCTGGCGCACCATGAAGGAGAGCCGGCGCCCGCTCGAGCCGCGGCTCACCTGGGTGTTCATGGTGGGCATGGCGGTGCTGCACTTCGTGGGCGCGGGGCTCTTCGGCTTCGCCCACACCCTCCCGCAGATCAACTACTACACGCACGGCAGCCAGGTGACCGTCTCCCACGGGCACCTCGCCTTCTTCGGCGCCTACGCGCTGCTCAACCTGACCTTCTTCTACTTCGCCATCCCCAGGCTGAAAGGCTTCCCGCAGGGGCGCTACGACGAGCGGGCCGGCCACTGGGGCTTCTGGATCACCAGCTCCGCGGTGCTGGGCATGAGCCTGGCCTTCGCCGTGGCGGGCGTCCTCCAGGCCTACCTGGAGCGCGTCCAGGGGCAGCCCTACATCGTGGCGCAGGAGCCCATCCGATTCTGGATGCTGGTGGTCTT
>DATIUR010000500.1:0-27437 GCA_035466675.1 Anaeromyxobacteraceae bacterium
GGCGAGCACGCTCGACAGCATGGGGCCGACGCAGGGGATCCAGACCAGGCCGAGGGTCAGGCCGAGGAGCAGCCCGGAGGCGCGCCCGCCTCCCGGGGCCTGGATCCGCTGGAGCCAGGTGAGGCGCTTGAAGACGTTCACGTCCAGGAGGAGGAGCAGGCCGAAGAGCAGGACCAGGACGCCCGCGCCCTTCTCGAAGGCGGGGAGGGCGGGGCCCACGGCCGCGCCGAACAGGCTGGTGAGGACGCCCATGGCGACGAAGCTCGCCGCGATGCCGGCGACGACGAGCGCCGGGCGCCAGCGGTGCTCGTCCGCGGTGCCCGCCACGAGGATGGGGACCACCGGCAGGACGCAGGGGCTCGCCACGCTCGCGAGCCCCGCCCCGAACGCGAGGGCGGATGCGGAGAGGCCGAGATCCACGGCGCGCGCCCTAGGGCGAGAGGAGCCGGATCACCTGCGGCATCGACTGGATGCCGGGCGTGGCGCGGCGCAGCTCCTTGCCGGACGCGTCGGTCACGATCAGCATGGGGAGCGCGCGGACCCCGTACGCGGCGAACCTGCCGAGGTCGGCCTGCTCGGTCGTCCGGTAGACGACGAGCTCGGCCCGCTCGGTGAGCTCGGGGCCCATCTCCCGGAGGACCCGCTCCTGCATCTGGCAGGGAACGCCGTAGGGGTTCATGAAGAAGACGAGGCGGGGCAGCGCGCTCCTCGGCTGCTGGGGCCGGGCGGCGGGCCGCGGGGCCGGGCCGGAGGCCGCCCCGCTCCCGGGAACGGCGGCGAGCAGGGCGACGGCGGCGAGGAGGAGGGCGAGAGGACGAACGAGCTTCATGCGGGCTCCCGGGCGGGACGGTCGACGACCCGGTGGGAGCCCGGACGCGGCGGAGGGATTCGGCGGGGGGCGCCTTCCAGCGGGGGCCGGGGAGTGGCATGGTGGAAGGAGGACGAGCGGAGGAGGACGCCGGGATGGCCGACTCCACGATGGTCGTCACCGGGGCCACGGGGTTCATCGGCCGGCACCTGGTCGAGGCGTTCCACCGGGAGTACGACGTCTGGGCCATCTCCCGGGCGGCGCCGAGCCTGCGCGGCGTGTCCCTTCCCGCCGGGGTTCGCTGGCTGCCCCTCGACGTGGCCAATGCCCGGGACCTGCGGGCCGGGATCGAGCCCATCCGGCAGGCGGGAGGGGCCGAGATCCTGGTCCACCTGGCGGGCCACTACGACTTCACCGGCGAACGCGATCCCGAGTACCTGAGGACCAACGTGGACGGGACCCGGAACGTCCTCGAGGCCGCCTGCGACCTCGGGGTGCGCGACGTCGTCTTCGCCAGCTCGGTGGCGGCGTGCGGCTTCCCCCCGCCGGGAGGCGCGCTGACCGAGGCGACGCCCCCGGACGGCGACACGCCCTACGCCGAGAGCAAGAGGGCCGGCGAGTCGATGGTCGCCGGCCACCGCGGGCGCTTCCGCGCCTGGATCGTGCGGTTCGCGGCCGTCTTCTCCGACTGGTGCGAATACGAGCCGCTCTTCCGCTTCCTGGAGAGCTGGCTCGCCCTGCGGCCGACGCGCCGGATCCTGGCGGGATCGGGCCGGTCGGCCATCCCGTACCTCCACGTCCGCGACGCCGTCACCTTCTTCCAGGCCCTGCTGTCCCGGCGCGACGCGCTGGGCGACGGGGCGGTCCTGCTGGCGAGCCCCGACGGCGCCACGTCGCACCGGGAGCTCTTCGAGGTGGCCACCGGGGCGCAGCACGGACTGCGGGAGCGGCCCGTCTTCGTGCCGGGGAGCCTCTGCCGCGCCGGCCTGTGGGCGCGCGACCTCATGGGGCTCGTCACCGGCATGCACGCCTTCGAGCGGCCGTGGATGGGCCGCATGATCGACCTGCGGCTGACGGTGGACGCGAGCCGGACTCGGGCCGCGCTGGGATGGGAGCCGCGGGCCCGGTTCGGGATCCTCCGGCGGATGCCCTTCCTCGTCCAGAACCGGAAGTCGTTCGGGGCCGAGTGGCTGCGGCGGAACCACGTCGCGCTCAAGGGGTCGCGCCGCCACCAGAACCTGGAAGTCGTCGCCCTGCTCGAGCAGCGGCGCGACGAGGTCGCGGAGTCGCTGGCCGCGTGGGTGACGAGCCCCGAGCGGACCCGGAGGTTCCCGCACCTGCGGGCCATGGGCGCCGAGCGGCAGCGAGCCGACGGAACGTTGCTCCTGGGAGCGCTCGTGGAAGCCGTGCGGACCGGCGAGAAGGCGCTCTTCCAGGACACCTGCAAGGAGATGGCCCGCCAGCGGCGGCGCGAGGGGCTTCCCTCCGAAGAGCTGACGGGTGCCCTCGACGCGCTCGGCGACCTGTGCGCGCTCTCCCTGGTCGACCACGACCCGAGCCGCCTGTGGAGCCTGTGGCTCCAGGACCACGTCACCATGACGGTGCAGTTCGGGATCGACGGGGTGCTCGACGTCTTCGAGTCGGAGCCCGGCTAGGGGAAGCCCTGGCCCTGCCGTGCGGGCGGCGTCCGGTTCTCGTCGATGAAGCTCCGGAAGGCGAGCCGGTCGCGCTCGAGGAGGTGCAGGGCGAAGCCGGGCATGCTGAAGGCGGCGCCGTGCTCGCGCCGGAGCGCCCGGTAGAAGTCGCAGTCCCAGCAGTCCTTGCTCTTGTCGCGGTAGGTGCCCTGCAGGACCTCCTCGCAGAACGTGCCGGCGACGAAGCAGCAGGCGCGCCCCCCGTTCCTCCCTCCCAGGTACCCGTCGGCGGGCCGGTAGGAGGCCGCGGGGCAGACGCCCATCTCGTCGGCGAGCCGTCCGCCCGGCTCCCGCCCGCACTGCCTGAACTCCCAGCAGTTGAGCGCCATCCCCCTCACGATGCGCCCGCCGCCTCGGGGGTGTCAATCGCAGGCCCTTGCCGGGGGCGAGCGTCGCCGCGGTCGCCGCCATATAGCCATGGCTCACGGAGGAGCGCACCATGATCGAGAACGTCACCGCCGAGGCCTGCGCGGCCTTCGCCCTCGAGACCGAGCGGGCGGGCGCCGAGCTCTACCAGGGGCTCGCGCGGAGGTTCGCCGCGGACGGGGAGCTGCGCGAGCTCTTCGAGCGGCTGGGGCAGGACGAGGTCCAGCACGGGGAGCAGGTCCGGTCGCTCGGCGAGCGCCTGGTGCCGCGGTTCCGCGAGCGCCCGGTCTCGGCCGAGGAGCGGGACTACCTCCGCGCCATGTCGATGGCGGACGCCTTCGCCGGCCCCGGGGGGGCGCCAGCCGATCTCGGCGGCATCCGGAGCCGCGAGGACGCGCTCAGGCGGGCGCTGAACCTCGAGAAGGCGACGCTCGCCTACTACCGGGCGCTGCGCGACGTGGCCGGCCCGGAGGAGATCCTCGACTCGCTCGTCGCCATGGAGAGGAAGCACGTCGTGAAGGTGATGGCGGCTCTCGTCACCGAGGCGATGATGCACGCGCTCGCCGAGAGCGCCTGAGCGGGCGGCGGAGCCGGAGGGGGTCGCTCGGCCTGCTCGGCAGGCGAGCCTCGGGGCATCGGGGGATCTCGCGGTCCGTCGCCCGATCGCTGACGAGCGGATGCGAGGGGGTTGACGACTAGCTACGACATAGCTATGTTTCGTCCGGTGAGGCTGACGGCCGCACCGGACATCGCTGAGTGGCTGGGAACGCGTCCCCAGATGGAGTGGGACGCCGGCAACAGCACGAAGAGCCAGACGAAGCACGGATTCCGCATGGCCGACGTGGAGAGCATCCTGGAGGCGGCGGTCGTGTTCGCTGGCCGGATCGTCGAGCCGGCACACGACGAGGCGCGCTACCTGCTCCTCGGCGTCACCTCGGGCGGACGCCACGCCGCGCTCGTATTTGCGCATCGCGGCGACAGGCTTCGGCCGATCAGCTGCCGCGCGATGCGGGAGTGGGAGAAGGAGGTCTACGATGCAGCGACGTAAGAAGAGCTCCGTTGGACGAACGATGAAGAACGCTCGGAGCGCCCGCGACGCGACGCTGGGAGAGTTCAAGGAGCGTGACCTCGGCGGCGACATCGCGTCCGCGGGTACGGCCGTCGTCGTGCGTCCCCAGCGGCCCACGTCCATCCTGCTCAGCGACGAGCTGAAGGCGGCCCTTCGCAAGCGCGGCCAGGAACTCGGCGTCGGGTACCAGACCGCCGCCAAGATGATCCTCGCCAAGTACGTCAACGCGAAGTTGTAGCCGCTGCGCTCGCGGGGCTGGCCGCGGGCGAGCGCAGACCCGTTGTGACCCGGGAGGCGTACACCGTGCGACTTCAGTAGTCGCGGGTCCAAGGTCATCCGCTCCCTCCCAGCCGGTTTCGTTTGCCATTGTCACACAGGAAGTGAGGAGGCGAGGGATACGGAGCGCGGTCACGAGAAGCCGCGAAACGGAATATGGCGGTCGCTTTATGAAAGGAGGCTGCGCCGCAGTCGAGCTACTACTTCGTCCTCGCCGAGATCCCAGTTCACGCCGAGGCGGTCCACGAGCGATGGTGAGTAGTCGAATACCTGCTGTTTCGTCACGCCGTACCAGACTGGGAGCAGGAAGTCTCGTTGCTCGACGATCTCTCGCGCGAAGATCGAGTTGAACTCGGTTCGTGTCCAACCCTTGTTGTCGAAGAAGCTTGGCGACAGCACGAGGACGCACTTCGCGCACTCCTTCAGGCCCTTCTCGATCGACTCTCTGAGACGATCCCCCACCTTCAGCGAGAACTCGTCGAACCACACCGGGCACGCCAGCTTCGTGAGGCCGAGCGCGATCGGCCGGGCAACCGTGCCCTTGTCGCGGAAGTCGTGGGAGATGAACGCGAGGGGGCGCTCCCACTTGCGCCGGCCCGCCGCATATTCCTTGTCACGAAGCCATAACGCGAGCCCTCGCTGTGCAGCGAGAGTGCGAAGCTGGTCGAAGTCTGAGCGATCGATGCTGCAGTCGCAGTACAGAAAGACGCGACCGGCGAACCGAAGTTCTCTCGAACTGGCGTGCGCATCTCCCTCGCGCCGGCTTTGGATCTCAACTTCATCTGCGGCGTCGAGCGCGTTCTGCACGGTGTTCCCCAGCATCAGTTCACGGACTGCCTCCGCGCCGCGGGGATGCTCGGGGAAGTACATGGAAAGGAACTTCGCGTTCGCATCGAAGTCGTAGTGCGCGTTGATCGGAACGTCGAACGAATCACCGGTTAGCGGGTCAGCGAGGGCCAGGGTCATCGACTGCCGGACGATCACTCTCGAGAAGTCGGTGTCGAAGTAGTCGCGTACGGATGCCATCGCCCAGTTTCAGGGTTTCGAGCCGGGGAAGAGTTGGCGGCGTGCAGCTCCCGCGGCGATCTGCACGATCAGTTCGCGGAACCCGTCTGCGAACTGCTTGCCCGCGCCAGCCAGTTCGTTCAACCCCCACCTTTCGTCCGCGAGTGTAGGGATCGGGGCTGACAGCCTGACGGGGTTTCCTCGGTGCGTCGCGGGCGCTGGCCCGAGAAACGCGCCCAGAAACGCACCTAGCAGCCGAAACGGAGAGGGCCCGTCACCCAGAATCCAACCGGGTGACGGGCCCTTGGATGGTCGGGGCGACTGGATTTGAACCAGCGACCACTTGCACCCCAAGCAAGTGCGCTACCAGGCTGCGCTACGCCCCGGGAACTGGGGGGCAGGATAGGTAGCATCGGCGGCGGAGGGGGTCAACCGGGGTTCGGGTGGCGGCGGCCGTCCCGGCCGGGCAGGGGCCGCAGAGCCCGACCAGGTTTCGGGTGGTTCCCCTCCGGATCGCCTGTCCCGGCGGGCTATGCATCCTTGCCATTCGCCATGCATCCCGGCATAGAGCCCGGATGCTCAGGCGCGAACCGGACCGAACCCTCGACCGCTGGCTCGCAGACGGGGGGCTCGACGCCGAGGCGCTCGCGCTCGCGCTCGTCTTCGGGGATCGGCGCGGGATCGCCATCACCGGGACGGACGGGGTGGTGCAGTTCGCGGCCGGGCCCGCCGCCGCCGCGGTCGGGCTCTCCCCGGGCCGCCCGTTCACGGAAGCGGTCGCGGAGCTGGGCGGGGCGCTCGAGCGGGCGCTCCGCGGGGATCCGCCCGGCGAGCAGGTCCCCGTGCGCCGCGGGGAGATGAGCCTGCTCGCCCGGGTGGCCCCGCTGCGCCGCGAGGGACGGCTGGGCGGCACGCTCTGCCTGCTGGTGGACGGCACCGAGCGCGACGGCGTCCTCCTGCGGATGCGCGCCGGGGAGGAGCTGGCGCGGGAGCTGGAGGCGATCATCAACTCCATGTCGGAGGGGCTGTGGGTCTCCGACGGCGAGGGCAACGTCCTGCGCGTCAACCCGGCCTCGGCGAGGCTCAACGCCCTCGAGCCCGCCGCCGTCGTCGGGCGCAACATGACCGAGATCGTCGCGGAGGGGCTGGTGGAGCGCTCGGTGACGCTCGAGGTGATCCGGACCGGCAAGGCGATGAACATGCTCCAGACCCGCCGCGGGCGGAAGCTGGTCGTCACGGGCACCCCGGTCCGCGACGGCGCGGGGAAGCTGATCCGGGTGGTCGTGAACGAGCGGGACGTCACCGAGATCGACTCGCTCCAGCGCCACCTCGAGGAGCAGGAGGCGATCCGGGACCGGTTCCGCGACGAGATGCTGGAGATGCAGATCGCGAAGGTCGAGTCGCAGCGCGTGATCGCGCGGAGCCCGGCCATGCAGCGCGCGCTGCGCCAGGCCATCAAGGTGGCGGGCGCGGACTCGACCGTGCTCGTCCTGGGCGAGTCGGGAGTGGGCAAGGGCCTGTTCGCCGATCTCATCCACAAGTACTCCGCCCGCGCGCAGAATCCCCTCGTCAAGGTGAACTGCGGCTCCATCCCGGAGTCCCTGGTGGAGGCCGAGCTGTTCGGCTACGAGAAGGGGGCCTTCACCGGAGCGCAGGCGAAGGGCAAGCCGGGGTACTTCGAGCTCGCGGAGGGGGGCACGCTCTTCCTGGACGAGATCGCCGAGCTCCCGCTCTCCTCGCAGGTCAAGCTCCTCCGGTTCCTGGAGGACCGCCGGATCGCCCGGGTGGGCGGCATCTCGAGCCGCGAGGTGAACGTGCGGATCCTGGCCGCGACCCACCGCGACCTCCAGGAGATGGTCGACCAGGGCCGCTTCCGGCTCGACCTCTTCTACCGCCTGAACGTCGTTCCGCTCACCATCCCGCCGCTGCGCGAGCGGCCCGAGTGCATCCTCCCCGTGCTGCGCCACTACGTCGACCACTACGCCGGCAAGCTCGGGGCGCGCCGGCGGCTCTCGCGCGCCGCCACCGAGGTCCTCCTCTCCTATGGCTGGCCCGGGAACGTCCGCGAGCTCATGAACGTGTGCGAGCGGCTCGTGGTCATGTCGGACACCGAGGTGATCGACGTCGGCGACCTGCCCCCCGACGTGGTGGCGGCCACCTCGGCGGGCTCGCCGCCGGCCCTTCCCCCCGCCCTGTCGGACGAGGCCACCCTGGCGGAGGCCCTGGAGCGGACCGAGCGCGCGGTCCTGCTTCGCGCGCGGCTGCGCCACGGCAACCAGACGGACATGGCCCGGGCGCTCGGCGTGAACCAGTCCACCGTCGCCCGGAAGCTGAAGCGCTACGGGATCGAATGACGCCGTCGCCGGCCCGGCCGGTGGGCTCCGCCCGCGCTCATGCACGGGCGCATGAGGCAGGCGGCAGCGGCCCGCCGGCAGCCGCCCCGCCGGCGTGAACCGGCGTGAATCGGCGGGATCCGGCCGCTGGCACGGTTCTGGCTGACCGGCCGCCGCATGCACTCCCGGGTTCCCCTCAAGAACGACTTCCTGCTGCGGCAGCGCGGCTACGTGAACGGCGCGTGGATCGAGGCCGCCACCGAACGCGCCGTCGAGGTCCGGAACCCGGCCACCCGGGAGGTGATCGGCACCGTGCCCAACATGGGCGAGGAGGAGACGCGGCGCGCCATCCAGGCCGCTCACGCCGCGTTCCCGGCCTGGCGGGCGCGCACGGCGAAGGATCGCGCCGCCGTCCTCCGCCGCTGGTTCGAGCTGATTCTGGCGAACCAGGAGGACCTCGCCACCCTGATGACGGCCGAGCAGGGCAAGCCGATGACCGAGTCGCGGGGCGAGATCGCGTACGCCGCGTCCTTCATCGAGTGGTTCGCCGAGGAGGGGAAGCGCGTCTACGGCGACACCGTCCCGCAGCACCAGGCCGACAAGCGGATCCTGGTCCTGAAGGAGCCGGTCGGCGTGGTGGCCGCCATCACCCCCTGGAACTTCCCCTCCGCGATGATCACCCGCAAGGCCGGCCCGGCCCTGGCGGCGGGCTGCACCATGGTCCTGAAGCCGGCGACGGCCACCCCCTTCTCGGCCCTGGCGCTCGCCGAGCTGGGGGAGCGCGCCGGGCTGCCGGCCGGCGTCTTCAACGTGGTCACCGGCGACTCGCGGGCCATCGGGGGCGAGCTGACCCGCAACCCGCTGGTGCGGAAGGTCACCTTCACGGGCTCGACCGAGGTGGGCAAGAAGCTCCTCCAGCAGTGCGCCTCGACGGTGAAGCGGGTCTCGATGGAGCTCGGGGGCAACGCGCCCTTCCTCGTGTTCGACGACGCGGACCTCGACGCCGCCGTGAAGGGCGCCCTGCAGTCGAAGTACCGGAACAGCGGGCAGACCTGCGTCTGCACCAACCGGATCCTGGTGCAGGACGGCGTCTACGACGAGTTCGCGCGGAAGCTGGCCGAGGCGGTCTCCCGGCTCAAGGTCGGCGACGGCCTGCACGCCGAGACGGAGCAGGGGCCGCTCATCGACGAGAGCGCGGTCAAGAAGGTGGAGGAGCACATCGCCGACGCGCTGGCCAAGGGCGCCCGCCTGGTCGCGGGCGGCGCGCGGCACGCGCTCGGCGGGACCTTCTTCCAGCCCACCGTCATCACCGGCGTGACCGAGAAGATGCTGGTGGCGCGCGAGGAGACGTTCGGGCCCCTGGCGCCCATCTTCCGCTTCTCCACCGAGGAGGAGGCCATCCGGCTCGCGAACGACACCGAGTTCGGCCTCGCCTCGTACGCCTACACGCGCGACCTGGCCCGGGCCTGGCGCCTGTCGGAGCGCCTCGAGTACGGCATCGTCGGCCTCAACACCGGCCTCATCTCGACCGAGGTCGCCCCCTTCGGCGGCATGAAGGAGTCGGGGGTGGGCCGCGAGGGATCGCGGTACGGGATCGAGGACTCCCTCGAGGTGAAGTACGTCTGCATCGGCGGGATCGCCTGAGCGGGGAGGGCCCTCTGGCCGCGTCGACCTCCCCCCTCGAGCCCCCCTCCGGCTCCCCGGTCCGCCCCGGCGCCGCCCGGCCGGCGGCGGCCCCGGACCGGCTCGACCGCGCCGTGCAGCGGTCCCTCCGCGCCCTGGCGGACGCGGCCCAGGCGGGGTACCGGTGGCTCCGCGAATCGGTGCCCGACGCGCTCGCCAGCACGCTGCGGGAGGACGACGTGGTCCTGGCGAGCCTCGCCGCGTCGCTGCCGCGGCTGGCCCGGGACCGCGAGGTGGTGCTGGTGGACCGCGACCGCGAGCTGGTCCTCGCCCGGCTCGACCGCCCCGGCTCGGTGTTCGAGACGCTCCGGCGGCTCGAGGATCGGTCGATCGCCGCCTCGGAGATCTTCCACTCCGCGGCGCCGGTCCCGGGGACCGATCGGGCGCTCGAGGTCCATCGCTACGAGTTCGACGGGGACGTTCCGGCGGACGCGGCCGTGCCGGCCCCGGAGGCCCCGCCGCGCGAGGTCGTGCGGGCGGTCCGCGCCGCCGCATCCGCCCGCGGGCTGCGACCGCGCGCCCTCGACGAGGCCCTGGGCCGGCTCCGGGCCGAGCACCCGCGGTACGTGCGGCTCGCGCCGGCCGCGGACGTGGCCGAGCTCGCCTGGCTCCTCCACGAGTGCCGGGCGCGCGGCGGCTCCACCCTCGACCTCGTCGAGACCGGAGCCCCGGGGCCCGCCACCGTCCTCTTCGCGGTGGCGAGCCCGCCCTCGCGCGGGTTCCTCATGCAGGTCACCGAGGTGTTCAACGCGCTCGACGTCGGGATGCGCCGCGCGATCGCGCTCTCCGTGACCGCGGGAGGACAGCGGTTCTTCCTGGGGAGCTTCCGGCTCGCGCACCGCAAGGGCGAGCCCCTCGGCCGCGGCTCGGAGCTGTTCCGGCGCCTGCGCCGCGAGATCCTCGCCTCCCAGCTCCTCGACCCCGAGGCGCCCACCTACCGCGACTTCGTCCTGCCCCGCGTGATGAGCACGGACGAGGCCGGGCTCGTGAACGCCTTCATCGGCTTCTGCCACACCAACTGCGCCCACAACCAGATCGAGAGCTACACCTACGAGGACGTGGTGCGGGCCTTCCACTTCCACCCGGAGATGTCGCTCCGGCTGGTGCGGCTCTTCGAGACCCGCTTCGACCCGGACCGGGCCGACCGCGAGGCGACCTGGGCGCGGGAGCTCGAGCAGGTCGAGCGCGAGGTGGCGGCCCACAACACCGGCCACCGGCTGCTGGACGACTTCCGCCGCTCGCTCTTCCGCACCGCCCTCCTCTTCGTGAAGCACTGCCTCAAGACCAACTTCTTCGTGGACGAGAAGCAGGCGCTGGCGTTCCGGCTCGACCCGGCCTACCTGGACGAGCTCGGCCAGGAGTTCACGGGCGACCTGCCCCCGGAGCGGCCCTTCCGGATCACGTTCTTCGTCGGACGCCACGGCCTCGGCTACCACATCGGGTTCGCGGACATCGCCCGGGGCGGCTGGCGGACCATCTTCGCCCACGGCCGCGACGACTACGTGACCGTCGCGAACCGCCTCTTCCGCGAGAACTACGTGCTGGCGCACACCCAGCACCTCAAGAACAAGGACATCTACGAGGGCGGCTCGAAGATGGTGGCCGTGGTCCGGGTCCCCGGCCCCCGGCTCGCGCCGGCCGAGCAGCAGCAGCTCCTCCACCGGGTCCAGCGCGCCTTCGCGAACGCCTTCCTCGACGTCTTCGTCACCGAAGGGGGCAGGGCGCGGCACCCGCGCGTGGTGGACCTCTACGGCGAGGACGAGCCCATCGAGCTCGGGCCCGACGAGAACATGCACGACGCCATGATCGAGGAGATCGCGGCGCTCTCGGTGCGGCGCGGGTACCTGCTCGGCGGCGGCATCATGTCCTCGAAGCGGGTGGGCATCAACCACAAGGAGTTCGGCGTCACCTCCACGGGCGTGGTGGCCTTCGCCGAGATCGCCATGCGCGAGCGCGGGGTGGACCTCCGCCGGGACCGCTTCGGCGTCAAGCTCACCGGTGGCCCCAACGGCGACGTGGCGGGCAACGCGATCCGGCTCCTCCTGCAGCGATGCCCGGGTGCCGAGATCCGGCTGGTCGTGGACGGCACCGGCGCGCTCGCCGATCCGGCGGGGCTCGATCGGGGAGAGCTGTCCCGCATCGTGCTGCGCGCCGACGCCGAGGCGTTCGACCCCGCCCGCCTCTCGCCGGGCGGTTCCCTGCTCTACCGGAACCAGCGGCGCACCGCGGGCCTGCGCGAACTGTACCGCCGGGTGGAGATGACCGCTTCGGGCCTGCGGGAATCGTGGGTCACGGTGGACGAGTTCCACCAGGAGTTCGACACCGCGATCTTCCGCGTGCCCGCGGATCTCTTCATCCCGGCGGGCGGGCGGCCGGAGACCATCGACGCCGGCAACTGGCGGAGGTTCCTGGGCGCGGACGGGAAGCCGAGCGCTCCCGTGATCGTGGAGGGCGCCAACTCCTTCCTCACGCCCGAGGCGCGCCTGCGGCTGCAGGAGGCGGGGGCGGTGGTGCTGCGCGACGCGTCGGCCAACAAGTGCGGCGTCATCTCCTCCTCCTACGAGATCATCGGCAATCTCCTCCTCTCCGAGCGCGAGTTCCTGGCTCGCAAGGCCGAGTACGTGCGCGACGTGCTCGGGATCCTGGAGCGCCGCGCCACGGACGAGGCCCGCCTCCTCTTCCGCCGGCACCGGGACGAGGGGGGGCGGCGCAGCTTCACGGAGCTGTCCGAGTCGCTGAGCGTCGAGATCAACGGTCACAAGGCGCGGCTCTTCCGGTTCTTCGAGGCGCGGCCGGACGTCCACCTGCGACCCCCCTTCCGGCAGGCGCTCCTCGCCCACCTGCCCCGCCTGATCCGCGAGACCCCGGCGTACCGGGCGCGGGCGCGGCAGCTCCCGTCCAAGTACCGGTCGGCCATCCTGGCCGCCGAGATCGCGACGACGCTGGTGTACCGGAGGCCGCTCGAGCCGGACTTCGCGTCGGCGCTCCACGGCTACGTCCGGGAGATGTTCCCGGGGGACCGTTCCGGCAGGGGCGCGCGCGCCTCCGAGGAGGGAGCATGAGCGAGAACGCGAGCCTTCGCGCTCGGCGGGAGGCGGTCACGCCCCGGGGGGTCGGGATCACCGCGCCCTTCTTCGTGAAGCGCGCCGAGAACAGCGAGCTGTGGGACGTCGAGGGGCGCCGCTTCATCGACTTCGCCGGCGGCATCGGGGTGCTCAACACCGGCCACCGCCACCCCCGGGTGGTGGCCGCCGTGCGGGAGCAGCTCGATGCGTTCACGCACACCGCCTACCAGGTGGCGGCGTACGAGTCGTACGTGGCCCTGGCCGAGCGGCTCGTCCGCATCGCTCCCGGCCGGCACGCCAAGAAGGCCACCTTCTTCTCCACCGGGGCCGAGGCGGTGGAGAACGCGGTCAAGATCGCCCGCGCCGCCACCGGCCGCTCCGCCGTGATCGCCTTCACCGGCGCGTTCCACGGCCGCACGCTGCTCGGGCTCGCGCTCACCGGCAAGGTCGCCCCCTACAAGCTCGGGTTCGGCCCGTTTCCCGGCGAGGTGTTCCACGTCCCGTTCCCCATGGCCCTCCACGGCGTCACCACCGACCACGCCGTCGAGGCGCTCCACCGGATCTTCAAGGCGGACGTCGAGCCGAGACGCGTGGCCGCCATCGTGGTCGAGCCGGTCCAGGGGGAGGGAGGCTTCTACCCCGCTCCGCCGGAGCTCATGCGCGCGCTCCGGCGCGAGTGCGACCAGCACGGGATCCTCCTCCTGGCCGACGAGGTCCAGAGCGGCTTCGCCCGGACCGGCAGGTGGTTCGCCATGGAGCACCACGACGTGGTCCCCGACCTGGTGACGGTGGCGAAGTCGCTCGGGGCCGGGCTCCCCATCTCCGGGGTGATCGGGCGCGCCGAGATCATGGACGCCCCCGAGCCCGGCGGGCTCGGCGGCACCTACGCGGGGAACCCGCTGGCGGTGGCGGCCGCCCACGCGGTGCTGGACGTGATCGAGGACGAGCGGCTGGTCGAGCGGGCCAGCGCCCTCGGCGACCGGCTCCGCGCGCGCCTCGCGTCGCTCCGGGCGCGCGCGCCCGGGATCGCCGAGGTGCGGGGTCCCGGGGCGATGATCGCCGTCGAGCTCATGAAGGGCGGGAGCCCGGATCCCGAGGCCGCGAAGCGGGTCCAGGCGCGCGCCCTCGAGCGCGGCCTGCTCCTCCTCACCGCGGGTGTCCACGGGAACGTGATCCGCTTCCTCTTCCCGCTCACCATCCAGGACCCGGTCTTCGAGGAGGCGCTGGACGTCCTCGAGGGAGCGCTGACCACATGAACGCTCTCGCCCGCGGGCACCCATTTGCACCCTTGCGCCACGCTCCTCCCGGGACGATAGGCTGCCGCGCACCCAGGGGATCCGCCAGATGACGCAAGCCGCCGCGGAAAGGAACGGGACGCGCGTCGCGCTCGCCGGCGCGCCGGCCGCCATCGAGATCGACAGCGTTTCCCGGCGCTTCGGCGACTTCACGGCGCTCGACCGGGTGAGCCTCACCATCCGCCGGGGCGAGTTCTTCGCGCTGCTCGGCCCCTCCGGATGCGGGAAGACCACGCTCCTTCGCATCATCGGCGGGCTCGACCTGGCCGACGAGGGCGTGGTCCGGATCGGCGGCGCGGACGCCCGGACCATCCCGGCCCACAAGCGGCCGGTGAACACGGTCTTCCAGTCCTACGCCCTCTTCCCGCACATGACCGTGCGCGACAACGTCGCCTTCGGCCTCAGGATGAAGAGAGTCCCGGAACCGCGGGTGAAGGACCGCGTGGCCGGCGTCCTCGACCTGGTCCAGATCGCCTCCTTCGCCGACCGCAAGCCCGCCCAGCTCTCCGGGGGCCAGAAGCAGCGGGTGGCGCTGGCCCGCGCCCTCGTGAACGAGCCGCAGGTGCTCCTGCTCGACGAGCCGCTCGGCGCCCTCGACCTCAAGCTCCGCAAGGAGCTGCAGGTGGAGCTGCTCTCCCTGCAGCGCCGGCTCGGGATCACCTTCGTCTTCGTGACGCACGACCAGGAGGAGGCGCTGGTGATGAGCGACCGCATCGCCGTGATGCGGGCCGGCCGGATCGAGCAGATGGGCGAGGTCCACCGGCTCTACGAGCGGCCCCGCAACCGCTTCGTGGGGCAGTTCCTGGGGTCGGTGAACCTGGTCGAGGGGAAGGTGGAGCGGCGCGCCCAGAACGAGTTCGTGGCCGCCACGCCGCTCGGCCCGCTGCGCGCCGAGCTCGGGCCCGGGGACCCGCAGCCGGAGGGCACCGTGACCCTCGCCATCCGGCCGGAGAAGGTCCGCATCGTCGCCGAGGGCGGGCAGGGCGAGAACCGGATCGCCGCCCGGGTCGAGCAGGTCATCTACATCGGCTCCGAGTCGCACTACACGCTGCGGGCCGGCGAGCAGCGCTTCACCGTCTACACCATGAACGCGCGGGCCGGTGCGCGCGAGCTCCAGGCGGGCGAGGCCGTGGCCCTCGAGCTGCCGGCCGGCTCCCTCATCGTGCTGGAGGACTGATGGCGGGACCCCGGCTGCGGCCGCGCACGACCGAGATCCAGTTCGGCGAGCGGCTCACCCCGCTCGGCAACCTGGTCCGCTCGGTCCTCACCAGCGGGCCGGCCATCGGATGGGTGACGATCTTCCTGCTCCTCCCGCTGCTGGGGATCCTCCTGTTCAGCGTCCTCACCCGGGGGCCGTACGGTGAGGTGGCGCTCCCCTTCACGGTGGGGAACTACCTCCGCCTGGCCGGGTTCGGGCTCTTCGGCTTCGACCCGCAGTACCCGGTCATCATCCTGCGGAGCCTGCTCCTCGCGGCGGGGACCACCCTGGTGTGCGTGCTGGCCGCCTTCCCGCTCGCCTTCTTCATCGCCGGCCTGCCCGGGCGCGCCAAGCAGATCGCCCTCACCCTGGTGGTGATCCCGTTCTGGACGAACCTGCTCATCCGCACCTACGCCTGGCAGATCCTGTTCGCGCCGGACGCCGCCATCACCCGGGCCGCAGCGGCCGTGGGGCTGGCCGAGGAGGGGATGCCCCTCTACCCGAGCACGCTCGCCGTCACCGTGGGCATGCTCGCCGCCTACCTCCCCTTCCTGGTCCTGCCGCTCTACACCTCGGTGGAGAAGATCGACTGGACCATCGCCGAGGCCGCCTCCGACCTGGGCGCCGACGGGCCGCGCGTCTTCCGCCACGCCATCCTGCCGCAGGTGATGCCCGGCATGGTGGCCGGCATGATCCTGGTCTTCATCCCCGCCACCGGGCAGTTCGTCATCCCGGACCTCTTGGGCGGCGCCAAGACGGTCATGCTGGGGAACGCCATCCAGCAGCAGTTCGGCGCGAGCCGCGACTGGCCCTTCGGCTCGGCCATCGCGCTCGTGGCCATGGGCGTCGTGCTGGTCGGGCTGTGGCTCCAGACCCGCTACGCCTCGCAGGGGGAAGGGGGGCCGCTGTGAAACGGATCCCGCTCCCGGTCTGGCTCGTCTCGGCCCTGCTCTACGTCTTCCTGTACGCCCCCATCGCGGTGGTGATGGTCTACTCGTTCAACGCCGCCAAGTACGGCGGGCCGTGGCGCGGGTTCACCTTCAAGTGGTACGCGAACCTGCTCGACAACCCCGACAAGATCGCCGCCGCCTGGAACACCATCGAGCTGGGCCTCTCGAGCACGCTCGTCTCGACGCTGCTCGGGACGGGCCTGGGCTACGGGCTGTCCCGGTACCGGTTCCCCGGGAAGAGGGTCTTCAGCTGGCTCATGTACATCCCGGTGGTGATCCCCGACATCGTGATGGCCATCGCCATGCTGATGTTCTACGCGCTCGTCCGGGAGGCGCTCGGGATCCTCGAGCTGGGCATGACCACCATGATCCTGGCCCACGTGACCTTCCAGATCCCGTTCGTGGCCATCGTGGTCCGCTCCCGGCTGGTGGGCATGGACCCGGCCCTGGAGGAGGCGGCGCACGACCTGGGCGCCTCCTCGCTCCAGACCTTCCGGCACGTGACCCTGCCGCTCATCCTGCCCGGCGTGGTGGCCGGCGGCATGCTCGCCTTCACGCTGTCCCTCGACGACTTCGTGGTGAGCTTCTTCACCACCGGTCCGGGCGCCAGCACCCTGCCCATCCTGATCTACTCGTCGGTGAAGCGGGGCATCACGCCGGACATCAACGCGCTCTCCAGTCTCATCATCCTCGTGTCCGTGGTCGGTACGGTCGCGGTCGCGATGCTGCAGCGTCCCCAGAAGGTAGAAGGAGGTACCCGCACATGAGAAGGAACGTCCTCGCGGCCCTGGCCGCGCCCGCCGCGCTCGCGCTCGCCCTCGCCGGCTGCGCCAAGAAGGAGGAGCCGAAGCCGGCCGCCGCCCCCGCGCCGGTCGCCGAGCCCTGCCAGATGAACCTGTTCATCTGGTCGGAGTACATGGACCCGGAGATCATCAAGGCCTTCGAGTCGCAGAACAACTGCAAGGTGACCATCGACCTCTACGAGGACAACGAGTCGATGATCGCCAAGCTCCAGGGCGGCGGCACGTCGCAGTACGACGTGGTCGTCCCGGGCAACTACGTCCTCCCCGCCATGGTGAAGCTCGGGCTGCTGGCGCCGCTCCGCAAGGAGAAGATCCCGAACATCGCCAACCTGGACGACAAGTTCGTGAACCCGTCCTACGACCCGGGCAACCAGTACTCGGTGGCCTACCAGTGGGGCACGGTCGGCATCTACCTGCGCAAGAAGCCGAACCAGAAGGTCGACGAGACCTGGGGCCTGCTCTTCGACGCGAAGAAGAAGCCCGGCTCGTTCCTGCTCATGGACTCGATCCGCGAGATGATGGGCTCCGCCCTCGTCTACAAGGGCTACTCGGTCAACACCACCGACAAGGCCCAGCTGCAGGAGATCGCCAAGATCCTGGCCGACGCGAAGAAGCGCTCGCAGGGGTTCGAGGGAGGCGTGGGCGGCAAGAACAAGGTGCTCGCCAAGGCCGTCACCGCCGCCGTCGTCTACAACGGCGACGCCATCAAGGGCACCGCCGACGACGCGGAGACCTACTACTTCGTCCCGAAGGAGGGCGGGGTGATCTGGGTGGACAACCTGGCCGTGCCGGCCAAGGCCCCGCACCGGGACGTCGCGGAGAAGTTCATCAACTTCATCCTCGACCCGAAGATCGGGGCCCAGCTCTCGAACTTCAACCAGTACGCCACGCCCAACAAGGCCGCGAAGGCGCACATCACCCCGGCCGATCTCGCGAACCCGGCCATCTACCCGCCGCCGGAGATGATGGCGAAGCTCCAGTTCGTGAACGACCTGGGCGACGACAACCGGCTCTACGACGAGATCTGGACGCAGGTGAAGTCGAAGTAGCGGAGGCATCGGATCGTGATCGACCGTCGGCGGCTCGCGGCCGCCCTCTCGGAGGAGCTGGCGCGGTTCCGCGCCGAGCACCCGCGCTCGCTCGAGCTGTTCGAGCGGGCCAAGGCCCACCTGCACGAAGGCGTGCCCATGAGCTGGATGGTGCGCTGGGCGGGGGCCTTTCCCCTCTTCGTCGAGCGGGCGCGCGGGGCGCGCTTCACCGACGTGGACGGCCGCGAGTACGTCGACTTCTGCCTGGGCGACACGGGCGCCATGACCGGCCACGCGCCGGAGGCGGCGGTGGCCGCCGTGCGCGCCCAGCTCGAGCGCGGCATCACCCTGATGCTGCCCACCGAGGACGCGATCGCGGTGGGCGCGGAGCTCTCCCGCCGCTTCGGGCTGCCCTCCTGGCAGCTGGCCATGACGGCCACCGACGCGAACCGGTTCGCCATCCGGATCGCCCGCCACGTCACCGGCCGCCCCCGGATCCTGGTCTTCAACTGGTGCTACCACGGCACGGTGGACGAGACCTTCGCCACGCTCGCGGACGGGAAGGTGGTCGCCCGGCCCGGGAACGTCGGTCCGCCGGTCGATCCGGCGGTGACGACGCGGGTGGTGGAGTTCAACGACCCGGCCGCGCTCGAGCGCGAGCTGGCGCACGGCGACGTGGCCTGCGTCCTGGCCGAGCCGGCCATGACCAACATCGGGATCGTGCTGCCCGAGCCGGGGTTCCACGACGCGCTCCGGGCGCTCACCCGCCGCCACGGGACCCTGCTCGTCCTCGACGAGACCCACACCATCTCGGCCGGGCCGGGCGGCTGCACGAAGGCCTGGGGCCTCGACCCGGACCTCGTCACCCTGGGGAAGCCCGTCGCCAGCGGCATCCCCGCCGCGGTCTTCGGCTTCACGCACGAGGTGGCGGAGCGCTGGCGCGCGAGGTCCTCGGTGGAGCTCGCCGACACCGGCGGGATCGGCGGGACCCTGGCCGGGAACGCGCTCGCGGTGGCGGCCATGCGGGCCACCCTGGAGAAGGTGCTCACCGAGGAGGCCTACGCCCGGATGATCCCGCTCGCCGAGCGGTTCGCCGAGGGCGTGGAGGGCATCGTCCGCGAGAAGGGCCTGCCCTGGATCGTGAAGCGGCTCGGTGGCCGGGCCGAGTACTGGTTCCGCCGGACGCCGCCCCGCAACGGCGGCGAGGCCGCCGCGGCGGTGGACCCGGAGCTGGACCGCTACATGCACCTCGCCGCCCTGAACCGCGGCATCCTCATGACGCCCTTCCACGCCATGGCCCTCATGAGCCCGGCCACCACCCGGGAGGACGTGGACCTGCACACGAGCGTCTTCCGCGAGAGCGTGCTAAGGATCCTGCCGTGACGGTCCACCTGCGAGCCCGGCCGCCCCCGCCCGCGGCCTGACGTCGTCGTCGCGCCCCGCGGAGCGATGCGGGGCGCCAGCGCTCGCAACCCGAAACGGTAGAGGAACGTCACATGCCACAGGATCTGAAGGCGGCGCGGGCCGAGTCCGCGCGGATGGTGGATCTCATCTCCCGGAGGACGCTCGCGCCCGAGGAGCGCAAGCGGGTGGTGGAGGAGTCGGTCAGGTACTGGAACGAGCACGTGAACGCGGGCTTCCTCCAGTACCGGAAGTCGGTCTCCACCGACTACACCGCGGTGGAGTGGGAGGACGAGGGCGCGGTCTTCCGGGACGTGAACGGCAAGGAGTTCGTCGACATGCTCGGCGGCTTCGGCATCTACGTCACCGGGCACCGGCACCCCAGGGTGGTGAAGGCGGTCCGGGACCAGCTGGAGAAGCAGGCCATCCACTCGCAGGAGCTGATCGACCCGCTCCGCACCTACCTCGCGCACCTGGTCGCCCTCGTCACCCCCGGCGACCTCCAGTACGCGTTCTTCACCAACTCGGGGACGGAGTCGATCGAGGGGTGCCTCAAGATGGCCATGCTCACCACCGGCCGGCGGCGGCTGGTGGGGGCCGTGGGCGGGTTCCACGGCAAGACGCTGGGCTCGCTGGGCGGGACCTCGAAGGCCTTCTTCCGGGAGCCCTTCCTGCCGCTCCTCGACTGGATCCACGTCCCGTTCGGCGACGTGGAGGCGCTCCGGATGGTGCTCGAGGTGGGCGAGTTCACCGGCGACCGCGTGGCGGCGGTGGTGCTGGAGCCCATCCAGGGGGAGGGCGGCATCGTCGTGTCGCCGCCCGGCTACCTGCCGGCGGCGCGGAAGCTGTGCGACCAGTACGGCGCCCTGCTCGTGCTCGACGAGGTGCAGTCGGGCATGGGGCGGACCGGCAAGATGTTCTGCTGCGAGCACGACGAGGTGGTGCCGGATCTGATGGCGCTCGGGAAGGGGTTCGGGGGCGGCGTCATGCCCATCGGCGCGGTGGTGGGCACGCCCCGGACCTGGCAGAAGTACGTCGAGAACCCGTTCCTGCACACCACCACCTTCGGCGGGAACCCGCTCGCCTGCGCCGCGGCCATCGCCACGCTGCACGTCCTCCTGGAGGAGGACCTGCCGCGGCAGGCGGGCGAGAAGGGCGAGTACCTCCTCGCCCAGATGAACGCCATCGCGGCCCGCTGGCCGAAGGTCATGAAGCTCGCCCGCGGCCGCGGCCTCATGCTGGGGATGGAGTTCCAGGATCACGACCTGGGCTACGCCGTGGCGAAGCACCTCTTCGCGCGGCAGATCCTGATCTCCGGCACCTACATCAATGCTCGCGTGCTGCGCGTCGAGCCGGCGCTCACCATCGGCCGGCCGCAGCTCGACCGCTTCCTCGAGGCGCTCGAGGACAGCGTGAAGGCGGTCTACCGCGAGCGAGGTCTCTCGTGACGCGCACCACGAGGAACGACCCCAACGGGGGTCGTGACGGTCGGTCGAGCACGGGTTACTTAGTGCGCTTCATCGAAGGGATGTGGACGGAGCCCGGCCCCCGCCCCGGCGGGCGGCCCGGGGGCACCGGCTGCTTCGGCCGGCCCGTCCGCGCGCCCAGCAACGTCGTCACCCTCCGGAAAGGGGGCAGCTTCGTGTCCAGATTCATGAAGATCATCGTCGCAGCCTGTCTCGTCGCTCCGCTCGCCGCCTTCGCGGCCGAGGAGAAGCCGCTCGCCATCGGGCCCGTGAACGTGTCCGGCATGCTGGACGCGTACTTCACGCTCAACCTCGACCAGGACCAGACCTACGTGAACCCGGTGCGCTCCTACGACGGCTCGCCCGGGTTCCACTTCAACATGGCCGAGGTGTCGTTCTCCATGGAGGCGAAGCCGGCCGGCTTCCGCCTCGACCTCGTCTACGGGCCGGAGGGCGAGGCCGCCGGGAACTTCCTCGTGCTGCAGGGCTACGCCAGCTTCAAGCTCGGCCCCACCACCGTGGACTTCGGCCGGTTCGTCACGCCGGCCGGCTTCGAGCTGTACGAGTCCACCGGAAACTGGCTCTACACCCGCGGCCTCGTCTACACGTGGGCGCTCCCCGCCACGCACACCGGCGTCCGCGTCGGCTACGCCGTCAACGACCAGCTCACCGTCACCGGCTACTTCACCAACGGCAGCGACCTCCAGACCTCCGACGACTTCGAGGAGTCTCCCTACAAGACCGGCATCGTCTCGGCCGTCTGGGCGAACGACGACACCAGCGTGGCGGTGAACGCCTTCTACACCAAGCCCCCGGGCACGGTGGACGAGAGCGGGTTCCTGCTCGACGTGGTGGCCAGCCGCTCCTTCGGCGCCCTCTCGGTCAGCGTGAGCGGCGACTACGGCTCGATGTTCGACGCGAGCTGGACCGCCCTGGGCGCGAACGTCAAGTACGACCTGAACGACAAGCTGAGCGTGGCCGGCCGGTTCGAGTACTTCGACGACCAGGACGGGCTCCGCACCGGGACCGGGCCGGACGGCCTCGCCCTGTGGGACCTGACCGCCGGCGCGACCTACCAGGTCGGCAAGCACGCCGCGCTCAAGGCCGAGCTGCGCTACGACAAGGCCGACGCCGACATCTTCGGCCCGCCGACCGACCCGAACGACAGCGCCATCACGGCCCACCTGGCCGCGCTGGCCTCGTTCTAGCCCGCCGCCAGGCCCGGAGCACCCGCGGCGCCGCTCCTCCGGGGGCGGCGCCGCCCCTATTTCACGAGCGGCGCCACCCTGCGGAACTCGTCGGTCGCGGCCCGGTGGAGCAGGTCGAAGATGGCGGTCTCGGCGGCGGTGACGATCGCGCCCGCCTCGCGGGCCAGCTCGAGCCCGATCCTCCGGTGCTCCTCGGTCCGGCTCCCGACCGCGTCGGCGCAGACGTGCACCTCGTAGCCGGCGCCGGCCAGGTCGCGCACCGTCTGGAAGACGCAGACGTGCGTCTCCATCCCGCACACGATCACCTGCCGGCGGCCGGTGGCCTCGAGCGCGCTCGCGAAGGCGGGATCCGCGCCGCAGGAGAAGTGCACCTTGGAGAGCGGCGGGGCGGGCAGGATCTCGGCGATCTCGCGCACGGTGGGGCCGAGGCCCTTCGGGTACTGCTCGGTGGCGAGCACCGGCATCCCCAGCTCCTTGGCGGTGCCGACGAGCGCCTTCGCGTACTTGAGCACGCGCGCCAGCGCGGCGGGCTCGATGGCGGGGACGAGCCGCTCCTGGACGTCCACCACCAGCACCACGGCGCGGCTGCGGTCGAGCTTCGGCTTGGGGGTCATGGGGGGCTCCGGTCTGGGTCGGGTTCGGATCTCACACGGCGTAGCCGGCCGCCCCGGCGGCGGCGGCGGCCTCGGGGTCGATGGCCACGTCCACGCAGTACACCGTATCCGAGGCGAAGGCACGCTCCAGCGCGGGCACGAGGTCACCGGGGTCGTCCACGTGCTCCCCGCGGCCGCCGAGCGCCTCCACCACGCGGTCGTAGCGCGTCGGCCAGAGGCGGGTGGCGGGGGCGTGGTCCTCGCCGTGGAGGGCGCGCTGGGGGACGCGGATCTGGCCCCAGGCGGCGTCGTTCCCCACCACCACCACCATGGGCAGCCCGAACCGGACCGCCGTCTCGTAGTCCATGCCGTTCAGGCCGAAGGCGCCGTCGCCCTGGACGACGCAGACGGGCCGTTCGGGCGCGAGCAGCTTCGCCGCGATGGCGAAGGGCGCTCCCACCCCCAGGCACCCGAGCGGCCCGGGGTCGAGCCAGCGGCCGGGGCGGCGCACCGAGAGCGTCTTCGCGGCCACCGCCACCACGTTGCCGCCGTCGCCCACGAAGGTGACGTCGCCGGCGCGGGCGGCCACCGCCTCCAGGGCGCCGGCCAGCCGGAAGTGGTGGATGGGCCTCTGGTCGCTCGCCTCGAACTCGCGCTGGCGGGCCCGGCGCTCCTCCTCCCAGGCGCGGAGCCGGGAGAGCCAGCCGGCCGGGGCCGGCGCCGCCCCCGCCTCGATCTGCTCGAGCACGCTCCGCGAGTCCCCCACGATGCCCACCTCGATCGGCCGGTTCCGGCCGATCTCGGCCGCGTCCACGTCCACCTGGATCACCCGGGCGCCGGCCGCGAAGGTGGGCTCGGTGCCGTAGCCCACCCGGAAGTCGAGCGGCGTGCCCACCACCAGGACCAGGTCGGCCCGGGAGAGCGCCTCCTTGCGGGAGAGGTGCAGGAAGGAGGGATGGTCCGGCGGCAGGCAGCCGCGCCCCATGCCGTTCAGGTAGACGGGGATGCCGGTGCGGTCGGCGAGGCGCCGGAGCGCCTCGACGCCGTCGTCCCACCAGATCGACGACCCGCCCAGGAGGACCGGCCGCTCCGCGGCGGAGAGGAGCGCCAGCGCGGCCTCGACCTTCCGCGGATCGCCCGGCGCGCGCGCGTCGGTGCGGTAGCCCTCCTGCCGGTCCGCCGGCGCGGGGTCGGCGCCGTTCGAGAGCACGTCCCAGGGCAGCTCCAGGAAGACCGGCCCCGGCCGTCCGGCCCGCGCCACGCGGAAGGCCCGGGAGAGGAAGCTCGGGACGAGGTCGGGCGAGGGGACGCGGTCGGACCACTTGGTGATGCCGGCGAAGAGCTGGGTCTGGGGCATCTCCTGGAGCGCGCCGCGCCCCTGGTTGAAGGTGGGCGCCGCCCCGCCCAGCAGGACGAGCGGGGAGGCGGCCGCCCAGGCGTTGGCCACGCCGGTGACCGCGCCGGTGACGCCGGGGCCGGCGGTGACGATGGCCACGCCCACCCCGCGGGTGAGGCGGGCCCAGGCGTCGGCGGCGTGGGCGGCCGCCTGCTCGTGGCGCGTGTCCACCAGCCGGATGCCCTCGTCCACGCAGCCGGCGTAGATGGGGGCGACGTGCAGGCCGAAGAGGGTGAAGGCGGTGCCCACGCCCTCCTTCCGGAGCATGCGGGCCACGAGCCGCCCGCCGGGGATGGGATCCATCCGCCCTATATAGACGGCGACGCCCCGCGCGCCTCGGGGCACGCGGGGCGTTCGAAGCTCGGCCTGTCGCCCGGCGGCTAGCCCTTGCGGTAGCGGGAGAGCTCCGCGGTGAGGTCCGCCAGCGCCGGGAAGGTCTTGTCCGGGTGGAGCTTCGCCAGCTTCGCGTAGTTCTGCTCCTCGGTCTCCGGCCGGTTCGGATCCGGCACGCAGCAGTCCACCGGGCAGACGGACTGGCAGGCCTCCTCGCCGTGGAAGCCGACGCACTCGGTGCACAGGTCGGGGTTGATGACGTAGATGTCCTCGCCCTGGCTGATGGCGCCGTTCGGGCACTCGGGCTCGCAGGCGCCGCAGTTGATGCACTCCTCGGTGATGACGGTGGCCATGGGGTAGGTCCTCTCCTCCGGGCTCGCGGGGAGTCTACTACTTCACGCAGCAGTCGACGGGGCAGACGCCCGAGCAGGCCGGGCTGTCGTGCTGGCCCTGGCACTCGGTGCACTTGCCCTGGTCGATGATGTAGACGTCGTCGCCCTGGGTGATCGCGCCGTTCGGGCACTCGGGCTCGCACGCGCCGCAGTTGATGCACTCCTCGGTGATCTTCAAGGCCATCTCGTTCTTCCTCTCGTTTCCGCCCCCGGGGCGTCTCGTCCGGTCCTCGTTTCCGGAGGGCCTGCTTATCGAACGATCGGCCGCGCCGAGTCAAGGGTCCGGATCGGCTTTCTCCACGAAAGTCGGACCGTTGCCATCGACTTCCCGGGCCCAATCAGGACCCGTCCGGTCTCCGATAGGCTCCCTGCGCGCGCAGGTGGCGGTCGTCCGCCTCGATCTCCGCCGAGATCCGGCGAAGCGCGCCGAGCCCCGAGGCGAGCAGGCCCGCGAAGGCCGTGGCCAGGACGCCCAGGATCCGGTTGCGGCGCGCCGAGGCCAGGGCCAGGGCCACCTCCCGCCGGCGGTCGAACGCGGCCCGCTGCCTCCGCGCGTGCTCCCCCTGGAGGGTGGAGAGGAAGGACTGGCCGGCCGCCGAGATCTCCTGCGCCAGGGCGGCCAGCTCCCGCTCGCTGGCGCGCACCTGGGTGGTGGCGCGCACCGCCTCGCCGGCGCCGGCGAGGGCGATGGGCAGGCAGAGCAGCGTGATCGTCGTCCGCGTCATGTCGGCTTGACTGCCCCGCGCGCGGGCGCAGGATACTGCCCCGCCGCCGTTCGCGGCAACGGCACCGACGTATGGCGAAGCCCTACGATCCGAAGGACTTCTACTTCCGCAGGGCGAAGGAGCGGGGGCTCCGGGCCCGGTCCGCCTTCAAGATCGAGGAGATCCTGCGGCGCCACCGCCTCCTGCGCGCCGGGCAGGCGGTCCTCGACCTGGGGGCCGCGCCGGGCGGGTTCCTCCAGATCCTGGCCGACGCGGTGGGGGAGCGGGGCGTGGCGGTGGGGGTGGACCGGGAGCCGATCCGGAACCTGGGCCGCGCCTGGGTGAAGACCGGGGTGGTGGACCTGCTCGGGCCCGGCGCGCTCGAGCGCATCCACGCCATCCACCCCTGGCGGTTCGACCTCGTCACGAGCGACATGGCGCCCAGGACCATCGGCGTGAAGGTGACCGACGAGGCGCGCTCGCTCGAGCTCGCCCGCATGGCGCTGGCGGTGGCCGCCGCCACGCTCCGGCTGGGCGGCGCCTTCGTCTGCAAGGTGTTCATGGGCGGGGACTTCCCGGTCTTCCGGAGGGAGGTCGCCGGGCTCTTCGACGAGATGCACGTGGCGCGGCCGCAGGCGACCCGGGAGCGGAGCTACGAGGTGTACGTCGTCGGCAAGGGCTTCCACGAGCCGGAGATCCGCTAATCTACGCCCCCATGTCCACGCTCCTCGACGACCTCATGCAGCGCGGCCTCGTGCACGACGTCACCCCGGGGCTCCGGGAACGGCTGGCGCAGGGCCCCATCACCGGGTACGTCGGGTTCGATCCCACCGCGGACTCGCTGCACGTCGGGCACCTCCTGGCGGTGATGGCCCTGGCCTGGCTCCAGCGATCCGGCGGGACGCCCATCATCGTGGTGGGGGGCGGCACCGGCATGGTGGGCGACCCGAGCGGCAAGCGGACGGAGCGGCCGGTGCTCTCGATCGAGGAGATCGACCGGAACGTCGCCGCCGTGCGGGCGCAGCTCGAGCGCTTCGTGTCCTTCGAGGGGGCGAACGCGGCCCGGGTCCGGAACAACGCCGACTGGCTGCGCTCGATGGGGCTCATGGAGTTCCTGCGCGACGTGGGCAAGCACTTCACCGTGAACTACATGCTGGCCAAGGACTCGGTGAAGGGCCGGATGGAGACGGGCATCTCCTACACCGAGTTCACCTACATGCTCGTGCAGGCCTACGACTTCTGGCACCTCTGGAAGCGCGAGCGGTGCGAGCTGCAGATGGGCGGCTCGGACCAGTGGGGGAACATCACCGCCGGGGCCGAGCTCATCTCGCGCAAGGAGGGGGCGGGCGCGCACGGGCTCACCTTCCCGCTCCTCACCACCGCCGCCGGGACGAAGTTCGGCAAGACCGAGGGCGGCGCGGTCTGGCTCGACCCGGCGCGGACCTCGCCCTACCAGTTCTTCCAGTTCTGGGTGAACGCGGACGACCGCGACGTGGAGCGGCTGCTCAAGTTCTTCACCTTCTTCCCGCTCGAGGAGATCGCCGCCCTGGTGGCGGAGCAGGCGAAGGACCCGGGCAAGCGCCCCGCGCAGCGGCGCCTGGCGGAGGAGATGACGGCGCGGGTGCACGGCGCACGGACGGCGCGCGCGGTGGTGGAGGCGACGCGGATCCTCTTCGGCGGGACGGACCTCCGCGCCGCGGGCGCGGACGTGCTCGGGGTGCTCGCGCGCGAGCTGCCCACGGTGCGCCTCCCGCGCGCCCGGGTGGAGGGCCTCCCGGTGGTCGAGGCGCTGGTGCAGTCGGGGCTCGCCACCTCCAAGGGCGACGCGCGCCGCGGGATCGCGGGGAAGGGGTTCCTCGTGAACGGCGAGACGATCGCGGCGCCGGAGCGGACGCTCGCGGCCGGGGACCTGCTCCACGGCGCCTACGTCATGCTGCAGAAGGGGAAGCGGAACCACGCCCTGGTGGTGGTCGAGGGCTGACCCCGCTCAGCGCGCGGCGAAGGTCTCGGGCGGGACCGCCACCCCGGGGAACGCCTGGAGGATCTCGCGGTCTCCCGTGACGAGCGGCACGCCGAGCTCCTCCGCCAGGGCGACGAACTCGCAGTCGTACGCGGAGCAGCGCGATCCGGCCACGCGGCGGAGGACCTCGAAGGAGGCGACCCGGTACTCCCGGCGGCCGAGGTGCTGCTCCGCGTCCTCGGCGATCCTGGCCGCGCGCGCGAGGTCCAGGGCGCCCCGCCGGAGGTATCCGGCCAGCACGCTGCAGAGCTCCGAGCGCCACAGGAGCGGCGCAGCCCACTCCGGATCGCGCGCCAGCACGCCCTCCGAGGCCTCCGAGCCGGAGGTGGGCAGCCAGAGCCCGGCGATCAC
>DATIUR010000501.1:0-2002 GCA_035466675.1 Anaeromyxobacteraceae bacterium
CCCTGGCGGCCGCGGCGCCGGCTCCCGCCGCCGGCGACCCCGAGGCCGGCCGGACGGCGTTCCGGGCCTGCGCCGCCTGCCACACGGTCGCGGCCGGCGCGCCCTCCACCGTCGGCCCGAACCTGTTCGGCGTGCTCGGGCGGGACATCGCCGGCGTCGCGGGGTTCGCCTACTCCGAGGCGCTGCGGAAGCTCGCGGGTTCCTGGGACGCGGCCGGGCTGGATCGCTTCCTCGAGGACCCGACCGGCGTCGCGCCGGGGACCCGCATGGTGACGAAGGTTCCCGACCCGCGGCTTCGGGCCGACCTGATCGCGTACCTCGGGACCCTGCGCGAGGGCGCGGTCGCCGCGGCCGCGCCCCCGCTCGACTTCGGGCCGGGCTGGCCGGCCGGCCCCGGCCAGGTGGAGACCGGCCAGCTCTGCGGCGCCTGCCACTCGCTCGCGATCGTGAAGCAGCAGCGGTTGTCGCGGGCCCGCTGGGACCGCCTGCTGGACTGGATGGTCGAGGAGCAGGGGATGGCGGCGCAGCCGCCCGATCGGCGCGCGCTCATCCTCGACTATCTCGCCGCCCACTTCGGTCCGCCGAAGTGACGCGGCCGGGGCGGGCGGTCGACGCGAGCGAAGGGCGGATCGGCATGAGCGGAGACAGCGTCCCGAGCTTCGATCTCGGCGCGGCGCGCATGCGCCCGTTCGTCGAGGCCGACGTGCCCGCCTGGCTGGCCGTCGTGACCGATCCTGGGATCACCTCCTGTACGAGCTGGGGGATCACCTCGGTCGCCGAGATGTCCGGGCTGGTCGGAAGGATCATCGCCGGCTATGCCGACTCCTCCAGCCGGCGGTGGGCGCTCGAGGCGCCCGGGCAGGGGGTCATCGGGAGCTGCGGCTTCAAGTGGTGGGACTCCCGGAACGCGGTGGCGGAGATCGCCTACGAGCTGGCGCCCCGCCACTGGCGGCGCGGGATCGCGAAAGGGGCCGTGCGCGCCGCGATTCACCACGGGTTCACCGCGATGGCCCTGGCCCGGATCGAGGCGACGGTCATGGTGGCCAACCAGCCGTCCATCGGGCTCCTGGAGGGCGCCGGCTTCACCCGCGAGGGCCGCCTGCGCGAATGTCGCATCTGCGCCGGGGTGCGCCGGGACTTCTTCGTCTACGGCCTGCTGCGGAGCGAGTGGCGCGCGGGGACGGGCCGCCCGGAGCCGGCCTGAGGGGAGGGCGCTCGAACGCTCCACGAGCGCGCCGCGCCGGTCCCCCTACTTCGCCGCCTCCACCAGGGACCTGAGCTCCTCGGGCGTGACGACGCCGTCCCGGAGCGCCTGCCTGGCGAAGACCTCCCTGGCCCGGGCGCGCGTCTGCTCCGCGCCGAGGCGGCGGAGTCCGACGGGGCCGCGGGCCTCGGCGGCGAGCCGCTGCGGGACCAGCTCCTGCTGGCCCACCCTCCTCGGGACGCCGGCCAGGTCCTCCGCCGACCGCAGGAACGGATCGACGGGCACGGCCGACTCGGCGGCCGCGCCGAGGTGGAGGCCTTCGCGCCGGAGAGTCACGAGCACCGTGTCCCAGACGCGCAGCTCGTGGCGTCCGGTCGTTCCAAAGGCGTCCGTGGCCGTCACCGAGGCCAGAATCTCGACGATCTCCTCGCCGGCGAGGTCGGGGAACTCGACCGCCAGGGTCGAGCGCGCTCCGCTCACCTCCGGCTTCGTCACCGAGACGGAGCCGGGCGGCCCCCTCCTCCCCACCGCGACGGGCACGCGCGCGCCGCCGGGGAGGCGGCGCGCCTCGAACGACCACTGGAAGCGGACGGGCGCCGAGGTCCCGAAGAGCGCGGACAGCCTCTTCCCGTCCTCGAGGGCCTCGTTGAGCTCGTCCGAGGCCTCGGTCTCGTCCTCGAGCGAGATCTCCTGCTCCCGCGCCGGGGCGTAGAGGGCCCGCGCCTCGATCGTCCACCGGCGGGCACGGACGACCTGGCCCGGGGGGCTCCCGGTCCCGGGCCGAGGCGCCGCCGCGGC
>DATIUR010000502.1:0-9059 GCA_035466675.1 Anaeromyxobacteraceae bacterium
TCATCCCGGGAAGCGAGATCCGTCTCCACCAGCGCTCGCCCTCGTACGTCATCGAGGTGGGCGAGACGACCCTCGCGCTCGATCCCGAGATCGCGCGCGAGATCTACGTGAAGCCCGTCGAGGCGCGGTAGCGGCCGAGACGCCAACCCGGGGGACGAAAGGACGGGGCGCAGCCCCGATATGAAAATGAGACGCAACCTCGCTATTGTCGTCGCCGCCGTGCTCGCCCTGCTCGCCATCGTGGCCGTCGCCACTCCCATCGCCGCGCGCGCCGAAGAGGCGCAGGCATCCGCCGAGCCTGCCTCGAAGGAGGAAGTGAAGGCCCTCGCCGAGGAGGTCCGGCGCCTCAAGCTCGAGATGGGCCTGGGCGAGGTCGGGTACGCCTCCTACGCCGGGCTCGGGCCGGCCGCCTCGAAGGTGTACTTCGCGCCGAAGGGCCTCTCGCTGGGCGGCTACGCCGAGACGTTCTACCGGAACGAGCTCGAGGACTTCGGCGGCGCCGACCCCGCCGACGACAGCGACCTCTACCGGGTGGTGGTGTACCTCGGATACCGCTTCTCCCCGCGGATCGTCTTCAACGCCGAGGTCGAGTACGAGCACCAGAACGAGATCCACGTCGAGTTCGCCTACCTCGACTTCCGCCTCGGCGACGCCGTCGGCATCCGCGCCGGCAACGTGCTCGTGCCGGTCGGCTTCGTGAACGAGATGCACGAGCCCGCCTTCTTCCACGGCGTGTTCCGGCCGGAGGTGGAGCAGAGGCTCATCCCCACCACCTGGAACGAGAACGGCGTGGGCCTCTACGGCGACGTGGCCGGCCTGCGCTACAAGGCGTACCTCCTCGTCGGGCTCAACGCCGCGAACGGGAAGGTCGCCGCCGACACCTGGCTGCGCGGCGCCCGCACCGCCGGCGGCCGGTCGCCGGCGGAGGACCTCGCGGGCGTCCTGAACGTGGCCGCGGACGTGGGCCCGGTGACGCTGGGCGGGACCGTCTACGCCGGACGGGCCGGGCAGGGGAAGGAGGTCGGCGGGCAGGAAGTCGATGCGGACGTCTTCCTGGGCGAAGCCCACGCCCGGATGCTGTGGCGCGGGCTCGAAGCGCGTGCGATCTACGCGGTGGGGACGCTCGGCGACGCGGCCCTCGTCTCGCAGGCGGCCGCCATCGCCGACCCGACCCGGGTGGTCGGCTCGCGGGTGCGGGGCGGATACGCCGAGCTCGCCTACGACGTGCTCGGCCGGCTCCGGCCCGAGGGCGGCCAGGCGCTCTCTCCCTTCGTGCGGTTCGAGAGCTACGACCTGCACGACGAGGTGCCGGAGGGCGGCGTTCGCAACCCGGCCTACGACGTGGACGTGTGGACGGCCGGGCTCACCTACAAGCCCATCCCGAACGTCGCCCTGAAGGCGGACTGGCAGCGGAGGGCGGCCGCGTCCGGGGCCGTGGGCGAGACGATCAACCTCGGCCTGGGGCTGGTCTTCTAGGCATGAGGGGCGGGCGCGACAGGGCGGCGGCCGCCGCCGCGCTGCTCCTCCTCGCCGGCGCGGCGCGCGCCGGCGTCGGGGAGACGGCGGAGGCGGCGGTGCGCCGGGCCTTCCCGGAGGCGGATCGCGTCGAGGCGCGGGACGTGATCCTCACCGACGACCTGGTGTCGCGGATCGAGCGCCTGGCCCGGGCCAGGGTGAAGGAGCGGCTGGTGACCTTCTACACGGCCTGGCGGGGCGGCGCGGTGGCGGGGTACGCGGTGGTCCACACCCACGTCGTCCGCACCAAGCCGGAGACGCTCACCATCGCGTTCGAGCCCGACGGCCGGATCCGGTCGATCGCCGTGCTCTCCTTCCTGGAGCCGCCGGAGTACCAGCCGGGCGAGCGGTGGCTCGCCCAGTTCCGCGGGAAGGGGCCCGACGACCGCCTGGCGGTGGGGCAGGACGTGGCCGCCATCACCGGAGCCACCCTCACCGCCCGAGGCGTGGCCGAGGAGTCGCGCTGGCTGCTCCGCGCCCTGAAGGTCGCGGTGCTGGAGGCGAAGCGGTGAGGTTCCTGGTCGCGGGAGGCTCCGACGCCGTCGCCCGCGCCCGCGCCCCGGTGCGGGTGCTGCTCGCCTTCGGAGCGCTCGCACTGGCGGCGTTCGCGGTCCAGCGGACCCTCCAGGGCGGGCTCCTCCCCTCGGGCGTCGAGGCGCGCTACCTGGCCGGCGGGGAGCCCATGCCGCCCGCGGCGCTCTGGGAGGAGCTCCACGCGGGCGCGTTCCTGTACGGGTTCCTCCTCTTCCTGCTCGCCTCGATCCTGGCCGCCTCCCCCGCCGCGCCGCGCCTGCGCGCGGCGCTCCTCGGGGTCGCCTTCGCCGCGACGGTGGCCGACCTCCTCGCGCCCTTCGCGGTGGTGGCGGCGGGCGGCGGAGGCATCGTGCGCGTGGCCACCTTCGTCGCCGCCGTGGGCGCCCTGGCGATCCACCTGGCGGTCTCGGCCATGGCCTTCGGCCGGGCCGGGAGGAACGGCCGTGCTTGATCCCCGCCTGGCACCCTACCGGGGGCCGTCGCTCGCCTTCGCCGGGTTCCTGGTCATGCAGGCGGCGAGCGGCGCGGTGCTCTTCTCCGTCAAGATCGGCGCGGACCCGGACCGCATCCGGACCTTCTACCTGGGTTCGGAGGCGACCTTCGCCGCGCCGAAGAGCCTGGCCGGCATGCTCGAGGTGGCGGTCCCGCACCTCCTCGCCATCCCGCTCGTCCTCTTCGCCGCGGCGCACGTGGTCGGCTTCGCCCGGGCGCTCGGGCGCCGGAGCTTCTCGGCGCTGGTGGCCGTGTCCTTCGGGAGCGCGCTCGGCGGCGTGGCGGCCTCCTTCGTGGTGCGCTTCCTGGCCCCGTCGCTCGCCTGGGCGAAGCTCGGGGCCTTCCTGGCCCTGGAGGCTTCGCTCCTCTCCTGGGCGGCGCTGCTGGCGGTCCTGTTCGTCCCGCGACGGGAGCCCGCCCGGCTCGGGGCGCCCGCGGGACGGGAGCCCGCGGGAAGGGAGGAGGTGGCGCCGTGATCGTGTGCCTGTGCCGGGCGGTCTCGGAGCGCGCCGTCCGCGAAGCGATCCACGCCGGGGCTGCCGGCGTCGACGAGGTGGGCCACCTCACCGGGGCGGGGACCGCGTGCGGCTGCTGCCGGGAGGCGCTCGCGGCCGTGGTCTCGCGCGAGGTGGAGGCGCCCCGAGCCTGTGCCGGCGCCTGCGAGGGGTGCCCGGAACGGGTCCGCGGGACGGAGGCCCCGCCCCACCGTGCGGCGGCGGCCCCTCTCGGCTGACGGGCGCGAGGGGTGGGGGAATCCCGGGCGTGGCCAGCACCTCGCCGGAGGCGGCGACCACCACCGCCTCGGCCCCGAAGGAGCGCGCGATCGCGAGCGCCTCGCCGCCGCCCGCGACGAAGGCGGCCTTGCCGACGATCTCCGCGTCGACCGCCGTGCGCGCCAGCACGGTGACCGACCGGCTCGCCGGCGCGGGCTGGCAGGTCCGCGGATCGATCACGTGGTGGTAGCGCCGGCCGCCCGACTCGAAGGCGTGCTCGTAGTCGCCGGTGGTGGAGAGGGCCCGGTCCGAGACGAGGAGCGTGCCCAGGGGCGCGCCCGGCCCCGAGGGATCGCGGATCGCGATCGGCCATGGCTCGCCCAGGCGGGAGCCGGCGGCGTACAGATCGCCGCCGGCCTGCAGGAGGAAGTCGCGGAGCCCCAGCCCGCGCAGGGCGCGGGCGGCCGAGTCGAGCGCCCAGCCCTTCGCGATCCCGCCCAGGCCGACCCGCATGCCCGGCCGGGCCAGCCGCGCCTCGCAGGCTCCCCCCGGGGGCGAGCGAAGCTCGAGGCCGCGATGGTCGACCAGCGGGCAGCGGGCGCGCAGGAGCGCGGCGGGCGGCACCGTCCCGCTCCCGTCGAACCGCCACAGGTCCGAGACGGCGGCCCAGGTGGGGTCGAAGAGGCCGCCGGTGCGCTCGGCGCCGTCCTTGGCGACCCGGAGCAGCCGGCACAGGTCGGCCGGGATGGGGACCCAGCGGCCGGCGGTGCCGTTCAGGCGGGCGAGCGGGGACCCGGCCCGCCACTCGTTCATGGCCCAGTCCACCCGGTCGAGATGGGCGAAGGCGGCCTCGATCCCGGCGCGGGCACCGGCCGCGTCGGCGGACGCCACGGTGACCGTCGCGAGCGAGGCGAAGGCCGGACGGGTCTCGGAGAGGACCGCCCCGGCGGGGACGAGGGCGAGGAGGGCGGCGGATGGGATTGCGAGCACCGGACCGCCCTCCCTATACCGGGGGGACCGGTCCCGCGCGAGAGGAGTGGCTCATGAAGGGCGATGCACGAGTCATCGAGGTCCTGAACGAGGTGCTCACCAACGAGCTCACCGCCGTCAACCAGTACTTCCTTCATGCCCGCATCTGCGACAACTGGGGGTACGAGCGACTGCACCACCGGCTTCGCGAGGAGTCGATCGACGAGATGAAGGACGCCGACCAGCTCATCGAGCGGATCCTCTTCCTCGAGGGACTGCCGAACGTGCAGCGCTACGGCAAGATCGCCGTGGGCGAGAGCGTGCCCGAGATGCTGCGGCTCGACCTCGAGCTCGAGAAGCACGCCATCGGCGTCCTCAACCGGGCCATCCCGCTCTGCCGCGAGTCGGGAGACGCGGGCTCGGCCGAGCTGCTCGAGCACATCCTCGAGGGCGAGGAGCGGCACGCGAACTGGATCGAGGGGCAGCTCGCCGCTCTCGGGCAGGTGGGCGCGCAGGGTTACCTCGCCGAGCAGATCCGGAAGGGCTCCTAGCAGGCAGGCAATCGGTCGATTTCTGGACGCGCCCATACCCCCTGATAGGGTGAGCCGGGAATACGGCATGTCCGGGACGCGCAGGCGAAAGGCCGGCTGGCTCTACGTGGGCGCCATCGCGCTGCTCGCCGCCGTCTCGGCGGCCGATCCCTCCGGCATCCGCAAGCACCTGCGCCTGCGGGAGGAGGTGGCGCGGATGCGCGAGGAGAACCGGCGCCTGGCCGAGGAGAACGCCCGGCTGGCGCGGGAGGCGCGCGCGCTCCGGGCGGATCCGGCCGCGCTGGAGCGGGCGGCGCGGGAGGAGCTCCGTTTCGTGCGCCCGGGCGAGGTCGTCTACCGGCTCGACGCCGAGGAGGGGGCGGCGCGGTGAGCGCCGCGCCGCCGGCCCCGCTGCGCGCCCCGGTGGGCCGGACCCCGACCCTGCGCGACCGGCTGGCGCGGCAGCGTCCCCGACCCCTCCTGGTCCGCGCCTACGCGGCGCTCCTCTCCGAGATGGGCGTCCTGGGGCCGGCGGCCCGCCGGCGCGCGGTCCGGGCCGTGGCGCGGAGCGCTCCCGCGACGGTGGTCCTGGGCATGACCGCGCTCCTTCTCGGGGGCGCCTTCGACGGGCTGGCGCTGGGCTGGCCGGAGGTGGCCGCGCTGGCCGTGCTGGCGGTCTCCCTGGCCACGGCCATCTGGCGGCGGGCGGAGGGCGCCGCGGCGGGCCGCGCCGCGCGGTCCCGCGAGCAGCTGGAGCTGGGCGCGCTCTTCGTGGTGGGCGCCTACGCGGTCGTGCAGACGGTGGGCGGCGGCGCACCGGAGCCCGCGCTCCAGCCGCTCGTCTACCTGGTCTCGGCCTTCCTGGTGGCCTTCCTCGACCGGACGGTGGGCCTCGCGCTGGTGGCCCTGGCCGCCGGCCTGGAGCTGGGGATGTGGCGCGCCCGCGGCGGCCACGCGCCCGACCTGCCCGCCGCGGTGGCCCACGCCGGGTTCGCGGCGCTGTTCGCGCTGCTCTACCACGCCGTGCTGGCGGCGCAGGTGGCGGCCGGCCGGCGGACCGAGCGGGTCGCCGTCGAGAGGCGGCTCCAGGAGATCGAGGACCGCGCCCGCGAGTTCCGCCGCCTGGCGCCGACCGGCGCGGCCATCGAGGCGGGGGAACGCGAGAGCCGCTGGAAGGAGGCGGCGGTGGTGGAGATCGAGGCTGCCGTGCGAGGCGCCGTCGACGTCGCGGAGGCGGCCCTCCGCAGCCACACCTGCGCGGTCTTCCTTCTCACCGACGACGACCAGCACCTGGTGCTGCGGGAGTGCCGCTCCCGCGCCGACTCGGTGGTCCGCGACCCGATCCCGGCCGGGGAGGGAGCCCTGGGCGGCGCCGTCCGCCGGCGGGCCACGGTCCGGCTGCACGGCGACCTGCGCCCGGTGAGCTACTACTCCGACGGGACCCGGCCGGGCGCCCTGCTGGCGGTCCCGCTGGTGGACCGGCGCGGCGGGCACGTGCGCGGGGTGGTGGTGGCCGATCGGCTCGAGCCGGCGCCCTTCGGCGAGGAGGACGAGCGCCTGCTGGCCACCCTCTGCGCCGAGATCCTCCGGGCCGTGGCCGCCGAGCGGCTCATGGACGAGATGAAGCGCGGGCGGGACGAGAAGGAGCGCTTCTACGGCGCCATCGAGCGGCTCAACCGGACCACGAAGCCGAGGGAGGTCTTCGACGCCGCCCTGGAGATCGCGCGGGAGATGGTCCCGCTCGACTTCGCCGCCGTGACCCTGGTCGAGGCCGACCCGCGAGGGCCGCGCCACCGGGTGGCCCGCGTGGTGGCGGCCGAGGAGGTGGCCACCGCCAGGCTGGAGGGGCTCGAGTTCCGGGACGAGACCTCGCTGGTCGCCTCGGCGGTCCGGCTCGGCACGAGCCTCCCCGGGCGCGAGATCGACCCCTCGCGCGCGCCGATCTTCGACGCCACCACCCGCCTGCGGGGGCTGGGAGCGCTCAAGGTCGTGCCGCTCAAGGCCGGGTCGCAGGTGCTGGGCACGCTGGTGGTGGGCGCCCGCCGGCCGGGCTCGTTCGATCCGGAGCGGGTCCGGCAGCTGGAGGTGGTGGCCATGCAGGCCGGCGAGGCGGTCCTCCGGGCCCGGCTCTTCGAGCAGACGGAGCGGCTCGCCACCACCGACGGCCTGACCGGCCTGCTCAACCACCGGACCTTCCAGGCGCGCCTCGACGAGCACGTCGCCAGGGCGGAGCGCTACGGAAAGGAGCTGTCCCTCATCCTCTGCGACATCGATCACTTCAAGTCGGTGAACGATACCTACGGGCATCCGGCGGGCGACGAGGTCCTCCGGGCCGTGGCGCGCACGCTCGCGCGCGAGGCGCGGCAGACCGACCTGGTGGCGCGCCATGGCGGCGAGGAGTTCGCCCTGGTCATGCCCGAGACCGACGCCGGCGGGGCGCTCGTCATCGCCGAGCGGATCCGGGAGTCGGTCGGGCGGATGACGGTGACGACCGAGCGAGGCCCGCTCCGCGTCACCCTCTCGCTCGGCATCGCCACGTTCCCGGCCGACGGGGCGAGCAAGGTCCGGCTGGTGGAGGTCGCCGACGCCTGCCTCTACCAGGCCAAGCGCCAGGGGCGGAACCGGAGCGTCCCCGCCGCGGCGCTGCGCGCGCCCAGCCGCGCCGCGGGCTGAGCCAGATCGAGCATGGCCCGCCGCCAGGGGCGCCTGCTAGACTTCGGCCGCGCCGCCGGCGGGCGACACGGGCCCGGAGGCCCCACGACTTGAAGAAGAACTTCGTCCTCGACACCAACGTCCTGCTCCACGATCCGCGCAGCCTCTTCGGGTTCGACGACAACGACGTGATCGTCCCGATCTACGTCATCGAGGAGATCGACAACTTCAAGCGGGACCTCTCCAGCCTGGGGCGCAACGCCCGGCAGGTCTCGCGGTACCTGGACGAGTTCCGGGCCATCGGGAAGCTCCGCGAGGGCGTTCCCATCGGGGACGGCAAGGGGAGGCTGCGCGTGCTGGTGGCCGAGCGGAAGCTCGCGCCCGAGCTGGGGGACGGGCACTCGGTCGACGACAAGATCCTGGCCGTGGCCCTCGATCTCCGGGACCGCGAGAAGCCGACGCCCACCGTCTTCGTGACGAAGGACACGAACCTCCGCATCCGGGCCGACGCGCTGGGCCTGCACGCCGAGGACTACGACGTGGAGGGGCTGGCCGCCCTCGACGAGCTGTGGAGCGGGGTGGCCGAGGTGGAGGTGGGCCCGGAGCAGGTGAACGAGTTCTACGCCTCCGGGGCGGTGGCCCTGCCGTCCGGCGGCGAGCCGCCGCCGCCCAACGCCTTCGCCGTCCTGCGCGACCGCACCAACCCCCAGCACAGCGCGGTGGGCAAGTACGCCGCGGCCCGCCAGCAGTTCGTCCAGCTCATCAAGACGCCGAAGGAGGGGGTCTGGGGCATCCGCCCCCGGAACAAGGAGCAGTCCTTCGCCCTGGACCTGCTCCTGAACGACGAGGTCCGGCTGGTCACCATCGTGGGCAAGGCCGGGACCGGGAAGACGCTGCTCGCCATCGCGGCCGGGCTGCACAAGACGATGGAGGAGGGGATCTACCAGAAGCTCCTGGTGTCGAGGCCGATCTTCCCCCTGGGGCGCGACATCGGCTACCTGCCGGGCTCGGTGGAGGAGAAGCTCAACCCCTGGATGCAGCCCATCTTCGACAACGTCGAGTACCTGATGAACCTCTCGCGCTCGGAGAAGAAGGCCGGGCGCGGGTACCACGAGCTGATGGACCTCGGCATCCTGGAGATCGAGCCGCTCACCTACATCCGGGGCCGCTCCATCCCGAACCAGTACATCATCGTGGACGAGGCGCAGAACCTCACCCCCCACGAGGTGAAGACCATCATCACGCGCGTGGGGGACGGCACCAAGATCGTGCTCACCGGCGACCCCTACCAGATCGACAACCCGTACGTGGACCAGACCAACAACGGCCTCGTCCACGTGGTGAACCGGTTCCGGCAGGAGCGGCTGGCCGGGCACATCACCATGAACAAGGGCGAGCGGAGCCCGCTGGCCGAGCTGGCGGCCAACCTGCTCTGATGGCCGTGATCACGCGCATTGAGCCAGGATCCCGGATCGACGCAAGCGGCCACGGCCATGACGGCGGAAACCACCTGGCCCGAGCCCGTCGCGACACGCGTCGTACCGTCGCCGAGCCTGCCCGCGCGGCAACCCACGATTCGTCACGAGCCCGAGTGCGCGGGGGCACCGCGGTGCCCGGCGCGCCCACGGGACCCGCGGGGGAGGCCTTCCCCTCG
>DATIUR010000503.1:0-7542 GCA_035466675.1 Anaeromyxobacteraceae bacterium
GAAGATCTCCTCCCAGGTCGCGAGCGCGAACCGGTCGGTCATGCCGGAGAGCCAGTCGGTCACCGCGCGCTCGAGCGTCTCGCCCTCCCGCGCAACGACGCCCGTCCGGTCGCGGAGCCGGTCCGGATCCTCCAGGCACCAGGTCCACAGGTCCCGCAGGATGCGCTGGGCCTTCACGAACTCGTCGTGCACCACCGGGTTGTCGTAGACGCGGGCGTAGAGGAAGTCGCGGAGCGCGAGCAGCGCGCCGTGCGCCGCCTCCGACATCTTGATGTGCCCGCCGCCGTCGATGTCGCTCGCGACGATCACGTCGCGGACCAGCCGGCTGAACCGGTCGCCGTGCCTCTCCCCCAGCTCGCGCCGGATCCCGGCCGGCACGTCCGACTCGGCGAACAGGCCCGCCCGCAGCGCGTCGTCGAGGTCGTGGTTGACGTAGGCGATGATGTCGGCCAGCCGGACGATCTCCGCCTCCAGGGTGAGCGCCTTCGCGCCGCTCCCCTGGAGGAGCACGTTCCCCTTCCCCTTGGAGTGGCGCAGGATCCCGTCGCGCACCTCGGAGGTCAGGTTCAGGCCGCGGCCGTCGTTCTCGAGGACCTCCACCACGCGGATCGACTGGACCACGTGGTGGAATCCGCCCGGGACCACCCCGGCCAGGGCCGTCTCCCCGGCATGCCCGAAGGGCGTGTGGCCCAGGTCGTGCCCCATCACCATCGCCTCCACCAGCATCTCGTTCAGGCGCAGGGCCCGCGCCAGCGAGCGCCCCACCTGCGCCACCTCGAGGGTGTGGGTGAGCCGGGTGCGGTAGTGGTCCCCGCGCGGCGCGAGGAAGACCTGGGTCTTCCCGGCCAGGCGCCGGAAGGCCTTGCAGTGGAGGATCCGGTCGCGGTCGCGCTGGAAGACCGGGCGCTCGTCGTCCGGGTCCTCGGGCCGCGCCCGCCCCCCCGAGCGCGCCGAGCGCGCCGCCCGCGGGTGGAGCGTCCTCTCCTCCAGCTCCTCCTGCATCTCGCGGATGGAGGCGGGCATCTCGCCCCGTTTCTAGCACTTCGGGGGGCCCGGCGCCGCCTGGCACGGCCGCACGGCCGCGGCTCAGCCGTAGAAGGAGGCCTCGAGCGTCCGCAGGAAGAGGTTCGAGAGGGCGTGGACCAGCACCGGCGCCGCCACGTTGCCGGTCCGGGCCCGGAGCCACCCGAAGAGCAGGCCGGGGAAGAAGGTCCCCAGGCGCCACGGGGCCGGGACGGCGGCCAGGTGCCCCAGCGCGAAGAGCGCCTGCGTGGCGAGGAAGCCCGACCCCAGCCGGGCGCCCAGGACCGTGACGCCGCGCCCCGGCTCGGCGGCGGCCCAGCGCCCCTGCATCCACCCGCGGTAGAACAGCTCCTCCGGGAGCGCCACCACCAGGAGCTGCACCGGGACCATCAGGGCGAAGCCGTCCGGCAGGCGGAGGGCCGGCTCGGGCAGCGCCCGGTACGGGGCGAGCGCGCGGGCGGCCCAGCCCGGCAGCGAGGGCAGGATCTCCGCGAAGGCCCAGAAGGCGGCCAGGAAGGCCGGGAAGAGGACGGCGCAGGCGACGAGCGCCACGGCCGCGCCCCGGCCCCAGGCCCGCCAGGTCCGCCCGTCGCCGAGCCCCCACCAGGCCAGGCCGTGCTCCTGCCAGCTCTCCCCGCGCCGGCGCACCGAGCGGTCCGGGAGGAGCACGAAGAGCAGGGCGGCCACGCCGGCCAGGTTCCCGCGAAGGAGCCCGGTCGGCTCCACCAGGGAGAGGACGCCGGCGGCGGCCAGCCCCGCCACCGCCACGGCCCAGGTGGCGAGGAGCTCCCGGCGCACGGAGGCGGCGCTCACGCCGGGGCGCCGATGGCCTTCTCCACCAGGGCGACCGCGGCGGCCGGATCGAACGGCTTCTTCAGGATCTCGTCGGCGCCGATGCGCCGGTACATGTCCACCTCGCGGTCGCCGATCCGCGAGCTCATCAGCACCAGGTACGTCTTCTTCCAGTGCGGGTGCGCCTTCACCAGCCGGCACACGTCGGCGCCGTTCAGCTTGGGCATGTAGATGTCGAGCAGCAGCGCCTCCGGGTCGGCGGAGGCGAGCTTGCGGAAGACCTCCTCGCCGTCCACGGCGAAGGCCACCTCCCAGCCGGCCTCCTCGAACGCGGACGCGAGCGAGTCGAGTACCGCTTGCGAGTCATCCACGATGAGTACCGTCTTCCGCCGGGCCATCCACCGAGGTTTATACTGCATCGAGGCCATGGATCGCGATCCGGCGGTCGCGGGGCGCTTCTACGCGGGCGAGCCTGATCGGCTCGCCCTGGAGGTGGATCGCTTCCTCGCCGGGGGGGCGGAGCCGGTCCGGGCCATCGGCGTGGTCGCGCCGCATGCCGGCTACGTCTACTCCGGCGCCGTGGCGGGGGCGGTGTACGGACGTGTGGTCGTCCCGGAGCGGGTGGTGGTCCTCGGGCCGAACCACACCGGCCTGGGCGGCAAGGTGGCCCTCTGGGCGGACGGGCGCTGGGAGACGCCGCTCGGGCACGTCCCGGTGGACCTCGAGATGGCCGAGGCCCTGCTCGCCTCGGCGCTGGTCGAGCGGGGGCGCGAGGCGCACCGGTACGAGCACTCCCTCGAGGTCCAGGTGCCCTTCCTGCAGCGCCGCCAGCGCCGGCTCTCCATCGCCCCGCTGTGCCTCGGCCCGCTCTCCCTCCCCGAGTGCGAGGCGCTCGGGAAGGAGGTCGCCCGCGTGGCCGCGGCGTCCGGCGCGCTGGTGGTCGCCTCGAGCGACATGAGCCACTACCTGCCCGCCGCCGAGGCGCGCGCCAGGGACGGGCGGGCGCTGGAGCGGCTGCTCGCCCTCGACCCGCGCGGCCTCTACGAGGTCGTGCGGCGCGAGCACATCAGCATGTGCGGCTTCGTGCCCGCCACGGTCATGCTGGTGGCCGCGCGGGAGATGGGCGCCACCCGGGCCGAGCTGGTCCGCTACGGCCACTCCGGCGAGACCACCGGCGACGACCGGTCGGTGGTGGGCTACGCGGGCGTGGTGGTGGCCTAGACCCGCCCCGACGTTCGCCGCCGCGGGAAGAGCGCGGCGAGCAGCAGGGCCGCGAGCCCGAGCCCGCCCTCCGCGCCGGAGCGGCACCCGCAGCCGGAGGTCTGGCACTCGGGCCGGTCCAGGCCGGGGCAGCTGGTGGGCGCCTGGCCCGCCGGGTAGATGGCGCAGAGGCCGTTCACGTCGTCCGGGTCGAGGTCGCGCTTCACGATCTCCCCCAGGTCCGCGTAGGCCCACATGGTGGCGGTGGCGGTGTCCGGCGAGTAGGGGTGGGCGAGTCCGAGCACGTGCCCGGCCTCGTGGGTGACGGTGTTCTGGAGGTCGGCGTAGGCGCAGCCGGTCTCGCCGTAGGCGTTGCAGACCGGCGGCACGGAGGTCCCCCCGGGCGGCGGGTCGCAGGTGAAGTACCAGCCGTCGGGGGGCGGGTTCCCGGCGTCGGGCGCGGCGGGGAGCGACCCCGCCACGCCGCCCCAGTCGTTCGACTCGACGTCGGCGTCGTAGATCACGCCCGAGGCGGGGTGGTGCGTGACCAGGGTGGTGGCGAGCGCCCATGGGTCGCCCTCCCAGCAGTCGTGGGCGTTCGCGCAGGCGCCGTCCCCGGAGGCCCAGCACGGGTCGGTCGGCGGGACCCTCCCGTCGCACGGCCCGGCCCGGAAGACGACCAGGTTCCGACCGTCCAGGCCCACCCGACCGTCGTCGGTCTCGCCGCCGTACCCGATCCGGAGGTGCGAGCAGGCCACCTCCGACCAGGTACGGAAGGAAGCCTGCACCGCCTCGAGGCCCGCAGCGCCCGCGCAGGACGTCGAGCGCGATCCGCCCCGGTGCACGACGTAGCGCAGCTCCCAGGGCGCGCCGGCCAGGGGAGCGAGCGGCGACCAGTGGAGGCAGGTGTCGCAGAGCGCTCCGCGCGACCGCTCGTAGGCCGGGGCCCCCGTCGCCGCCGCGGCGGCGATCGCGGCCAGGGCGAGGCGGGCCGCCCTCCGGGGTCCGGAGCCGGTCACCGCGCCCCCCGCACGCGGCGTTCCAACTCGGCGAGCGGCATCTCGCCGGCCAGCCGCTCCCCGGGGGGTGGGCGGCCGGGCGCGAAGGCGACGCCGCGCAGGTCGGGCCGCGCCGCGGCGCCCTCCACGCGGTACTTGCCCAGCGCCAGCCCGGACACGCGCCAGGAGGGGCCGCGCCGGGACAGGAACAGCACCACCTCCTCGCCGGGGAAGAAGGTCGGGGCTCCGTCCATGCGCTGGGCCACGCCGTCCCGCTCGCCGCCGGGGACGGTGAGGCGCAGCCGGCCGGGGGCCGATCCGCTCCAGACGGCGGCCACCTCCACCTCGACCTCGGTGACGATCCGCCGGCCGTCCGCCGACCAGCGCGCCGCCGCGTCGATCACCCGCCCGCGCACCACCGCGTCGGAGCGCCGGGCCAGCTCCTCGACGCTGGCCGGGACCATCACCGCGGCCGCGGCGGGCCCCGCGCACAGGAGCAGGATGGCGGCCCCGGCGGCTCGCACGCGCCCGAGTGTACCTGTGATAGCTTGCGCCCGCCATGGACAAGCCTCGCGTCCGGTTCGCGCCGTCCCCCACCGGATTCCTGCACATCGGCGGCGCACGCACCGCGCTCTTCAACTGGCTGTGGGCCCGACGCACGGGCGGCACCTTCGTGCTCCGGATCGAGGACACCGACCGGGAGCGGTCCACCCGCGAGGCGGAGGCGGCCATCTTCGACGCCATGCGCTGGCTCGGGCTCGACTGGGACGAGGGGCCGGACGTGGGCGGGCCCTACGGCCCCTACCTCCAGATGGAGCGGCTCGACGTCTACGAGGCCCACGCCGAGCAGCTCGTCCGCGAGGGCAAGGCCTACGCCTGCACCTGCACGCGCGAGGAGCTGGAGGCCGGGCGCAGGCAGGCGGAGGCGGAGAAGCGGCAGTACCGCTACCCGGGCACCTGCCGCGACAAGCCCTACGACCGATCGAAGCCGCACGTGATCCGGTTCCGCGTCCCGGAGCACGGCGCGACCGGATGGGACGACCTGGTGAAGGGGCACATCTCCACGCCGCACGACACCCTGCAGGACGAGGTGATCCTCCGGTCCGACCGGGTGCCCCTCTACAACTTCGGGGCGGTGGTGGACGACGTGACCATGAAGATCACGCTGGTGGCCCGCGGCGACGACCACGTCAACAACACCGCCCGGCAGATCCTCATGTATCGGGCGCTCGGCTGCCCGATCCCGACCTTCGCGCACCTGCCCATGATCCTGGGGGCGGACAAGACCCGCCTCTCCAAGCGCCACGGCGCCACCAGCGTGACGGCCTACCGCGACATGGGCTACCTGCCGGAGGCGGTGGTGAACTACCTGGTGCGGCTCGGCTGGGGCCACGGGGACCAGGAGATCTTCACGCGCGACGAGCTGATCCGCCTCTTCGCCTTCGAGGACGTGGGGGCGACGGCGGGCGTCTTCAACCCGGAGAAGATGGCCTGGGTGAACCACGAGTGGATGAAGCGGCTCTCCCCGGAGGAGCTGGCCCGAAAGGCCCTGCCCCATTTCCGCGCCGCCGGCCTGCCGGCCGAGGACGACGCCAAGCTCCGCCACGTCTGCGCGGTGGCGCGCGAGCGGGCCCCGACCTTCGGCGAGTACGTCCAGCAGTTCCGGTACTTCTACGCGCCCATCGCGATGGACCCGAAGGCGAAGGCGAAGTTCCTGGTGGCCGAGGCGAGGCCCGTCCTGGAGGAGGTCCGCGCCGGGATCGCGGCGCTTCCCGGGCTCGACACCGCCCCGCTCGAGAAGCTCTTCCACGATGCCGCCGAGCGCCGCGGCCTCGGGCTCGGCAAGGTGGCGCAGCCCGTGCGCGTGGCGCTCACCGGCGGCACGGCCTCCCCGGGCATGTACGACGTCGTCCAGATCCTGGGGAAGGACGAGACGCTCCGGCGGCTCGACGCGGCGATCCGGGCGATCGCGTGATCGGGGGGATCTGCCTCCCACGCGGCCGCCGAGAGAGCCGCGGAGGGGATTGCGGGGGCGCCCCCGCTGGGATAACACCGCACGCGCATGGCCGACGCCCCCCGCCCGTCCAACTTCCTGGCCGACATCGTCGCGGCGGATCTCGAAGCCGGCCGCGTCCGCGGCAGGGTGGTGACCCGCTTCCCGCCCGAGCCGAACGGGTTTCTCCACATCGGCCACGCGAAGTCGATCCTCCTCAACTTCGGCCTGGCCCGCGCCTTCGGCGGGCGCACCCACCTCCGCTTCGACGACACGAACCCGATCACCGAGGAGGCCGAATACGTCGAGGCCATCCAGGCGGACGTCCGCTGGCTCGGCTGCGACTGGGGCGGGAACCTGTACTACGCCTCCGACCTCTTCCCGCGCATGTACGAGTGCGCCGAGCAGCTCGTCCGCGAGGGGAAGGCCTACGTCGACACGCAGCCGCAGGAGGCCATCCGCGAGCAGCGCGGCGACTTCGGGCGGCCGGGCCTCCCCAGCCCCTTCCGCGACCGCCCGCCGGCGGAGAGCCTCGACCTGTTCCGCCGGATGCGGGCCGGGGAGATGCCGGACGGCGCCGCCGTGCTCCGGGCCCGCATCGACATGGCCCACCCGAACGTGCTCATGCGCGATCCGCTCCTCTACCGGATCCGCCACGCCCGACACCACCGCACCGGCGACGCCTGGTGCATCTACCCCATGTACGACTTCGCCCATCCGCTCGAGGACGCCTTCGAGGGGGTGACCCACTCCATCTGCACGCTCGAGTTCGAGACGAACCGCGAGCTGTACGACTGGGTGCTCGACGCGCTCGGCCCCTGGGACCCGCGCCCGCGCCAGTACGAGTTCGCCCGCCTGGCCCTGGGCTACACGGTGATGTCGAAGCGCAAGCTCCTCCAGCTGGTGAACGAGAGGCGCGTCTCCGGCTGGGACGACCCGCGCATGCCCACCATCGCCGGCCTGCGCCGGCGGGGCGTGACGCCCGAGGCGATCCAGGAGTTCGCCGAGCGGATCGGGGTGGCCAAGAACAACAGCGTGGTGGACATCGGCAAGCTCGAATTCGCCATCCGGCAGGACCTGGAGTCGCGCGCCCCGCGGGCGATGGCCGTGCTCTCGCCCCTGCCCGTCACCATCACCACGTTCCCGGAGGGGAAGGTGGAGGAGCTCGACCTGCCCCTGTGGCCCGACGAGCCCGGGCGCGGGAGCCGGAAGGTCCCCTTCGGCCGGGAGATCCTGGTCGAGCGCGACGACTTCGCCCTCGACCCGCCGGCCGACTGGAAGCGGCTCGCGCCGGGGCGCGAGGTGCGCCTGGCCGGGGCGTGGGTGATCCGCTGCGACGAGGTGGTGCGCGGGCCGGACGGGTCGGTGCAGGCCCTGCGATGCAGCCACGATCCGGCCTCGCGAGGGGACGGGCGGGGACGGCGCGGCCTGGGGACGCTGCACTGGGTCCACTCCGCGCGCTCGGTCCCGGCCGAGGTCCGGCTCTACGACCGTCTCTTCGCGGTGGAGGATCCCGACGCCGAGGAGGACTTCCTC
>DATIUR010000504.1:0-4425 GCA_035466675.1 Anaeromyxobacteraceae bacterium
GCTTCAAGGGCGGCTGGCTCTCGGTCTGGCTTTCCACCCTCGGCGCCGAGGTCACCGGCTTCGCGCTTCCGCCGCCCACCGAGCCGTCGTTCTTCGTCGACGCCGGGGTCGCGGACCTCTGCCGGCACGTCCTCGGCGACGTGCGGGAGCCCACGCGGCTGCGGGAGATCCTCCGCGAGGCGCGCCCCGACGTGGTCTTCCATCTGGCGGCGCAGTCCCTGGTCCGCCGCTCCTACGACCGACCCATCGAGACGCTCGACGTCAACGTGATGGGAACCGCCCACCTGCTCGAGGCGATCCGGCTCGAGCGCCGGCCGTGCGCGGTCGTCGTCGTGACGAGCGACAAGTGCTACGAGAACCGCGAGTGGGTCCACGGGTACCGCGAGCCCGACCCGATGGGCGGCCACGACGTCTACTCCTCCAGCAAGGGGGCCGCCGAGCTGGTCGTCCAGAGCTGGCGGCGAAGCTTCTTCCCGCCCGCGCGGCTGGCCGAGCACGGCGTGGCGGTCGCCTCGGCACGCGCCGGCAACGTCATCGGCGGTGGGGACTGGGCCGACGACCGGCTCGTCCCGGACGCCGTCCGAGCCCTCGCCACGGGCGCGCCCGTCCCCGCGCGGAACCCCGCCGCGGTCCGGCCCTGGCAGCACGTGATCGAGCCGCTGGCGGGTTACCTCCTCCTCGGGGCGCGGCTCCTCGGACCCGACGCGCCCCGGTTCTGCGAGGCGTGGAACTTCGGCCCGGCGCCGGAGAGCACGCGGCCGGTCTCCGAGGTCGTGGAGGCCCTGGTGGAGGCCTGGGGTTCCGGGAGCTGGGCCGGGACGCCGCAGCCGGGCGCGCCCCACGAGGCCGCGGCACTCCGGCTCTCCATCGAGAAGGCCTGGGCGCTGCTCCGGTGGGCGCCGCGCTGGGACCTCGGGAGCGCGGTGCGCAGGACGGTCGAGTGGTACCGCGCCCGCGAGCAGGGTGCCTCGCCGAGCGTCCTGAGGAGCCTCGCCGTCCAGCAGATCGCCCGGTACCTCGGCGAAGGGGGCACCCAGCCGTGAGCGCGATCGGCCGCGTGGTGGTGACTGGCGCAGCGGGCTTCGTCGGCGCCGCCACGGTTCGCGCCCTGCTCCGTACCGGCGCCGAGGTGATCGCCTGGGTCCGACCCGGGACCGACCGCTGGCGGCTCGCGGGCCTGGCGGAGCACCCGCGCCTTCGCCTCCTTCGCTCCGACCTGGCCGCGCTCACCGAGCCCGGGGGGCGCGCCGCGGCCGCCGAGACGCTGGGCACCTTCCGGCCCGACGCCGTGCTGCACGCCGCCTGGAGCGGGATCCGCGGCGCCGCGCGCGACGACCCGGCGCAGGTGGGCAATGTCCTCGTCGCGACCGAGCTGGTGAAGCTCGCGGCCGAGGCGGGCGCCGCGCGCTTCGTCGGTGTCGGGTCCCAGGCCGAATACGGACCGTACCCCCGACCCATTCGCGAGGACGACTGCACCCGCCCCGCCAGCCTCTACGGCGCCGCCAAGCTGGCGGCCGGCCAGCTCTCCCTGGCGCTGGCGCGCCATCTCGGGATCGGCGCTGCCTGGGCCCGCCTCTTCTCCGTCTACGGACCGGGAGAACGCGGCGGCGCGCTCGTCCCGGACCTGGTGCATGCCCTGGCCGAGGGACGCCGCTTCCCCCTCGGCCCCTGCCGACAGCTCTGGGACTGGCTGTACGAGGACGACGCCGCCGAGGCCCTGGCGCTCCTCGCCCTGCGCCGGGGGGCCGAGGGGCTCTTCAACGTCGCTTCGGGCCGCCCCCGGCCGCTGGAGGAGACGGTGCGGATGGTGGCCGGTCTCGTCGCGCCTGGAGCGGCGGTCCCTCTGGGCGAGCGTCCCGGCCCGGAGCAGGACCTGGTGGCGGACGTCGGCCGGATCGCGGCGGCGCTCGCCTGGACGCCGCGCGTCGACCTCCCCGAGGGGCTCCGGCTCACCGTCGCCGCCCTGCTCGGGCGGAGCCATGGGGGCGCAGCGCACCGCGAGGCAGGAGCGGCTCGGGAGGAACCGTCTTGACCGACGAAGCGAGCAGGCAGGACAGGGAGCGCAGGCTCACCGAGGAGATCGTCGAGCGCGTCCGCGAGCTGGTGTCCCTGCGACAGGCGACCGAGACTCCCTTCGTTCCGGGGGAGTCCGCCGTGCGCTACGCCGCGCGCGTCTACGGGCCGGAGGAGGTCGTCAACCTCGTCGAAGGCGCCCTGGAATTCTGGCTCACGGCCGGGCGCTGGGCCTCTCGCCTGGAAGGCGATCTGGCCCGCTGGTACGGGCTCCGCCGGGCATCGCTCGTCAACTCCGGATCGAGCGCCAACCTGGCGGCCTTCGCCGCGCTCACCAGCCACGTCTGGGGCGACCGGCGGATCCGACCTGGCGACGAGGTCATCACGGTGGCGGCGGGCTTCCCCACCACGGTGGCGCCGATCCTGCAGCACGGCGCGGTCCCCGTGTTCGTGGACGTGACGCTCCCCACCTACAACGTCGACGCCTCCGCGCTCGAGGCGGCGCTCTCGCCGCGCACCCGCGCCGTGATGCTGGCCCACACCCTCGGGAACCCGTTCGATCTCGATGCGGTGAGCGCCTTCTGCAAGGCGCACGGCCTCTGGCTGGTGGAGGACAACTGCGACGCCAGCGGCTCCACCTACCGTGGCCGGAAGACGGGGACCTTCGGCGACGTCGCCACGCTCAGCTTCTACCCGCCCCACCACATGACCACAGGCGAGGGCGGGGCCGTGCTGACGAACGACGCCCGGATGGCGACGGTGGTCGAGAGCTTCCGGGACTGGGGGCGCGACTGCTGGTGCGCGTCGGGCAAGGACAACACCTGCGGGAAGCGGTTTGCCTGGCAACTCGGCGACCTGCCGGCCGGATACGACCACAAGTACGTCTACGGCCACCTCGGCTACAATCTCAAGATGACCGACCTGCAGGCCGCGGTCGGCGTCGCCCAGCTGGCCCGGCTGGACTCGTTCGGGAAGGCCCGACGCGAGAATTGGGCCTGGTTCCGCCGGACGCTGGCGTCGTTGGAGGAGCACTTCGTCCTGCCCGAGTCCACGCCGGGGAGCGATCCCTCCTGGTTCGGCTTCCTTCTCACCGTCCGCCCGGAGGCCCCCTTCTCCCGGGACCAGGTCGTCGCAGCCCTCGAGCAGGCGAAGGTGCAGACCCGCATGCTCTTCGCGGGGAACATGGTGCGCCAGCCGGCGCTGACCCGGCTCGCGACCCAGGCCCGCGCCGAGGGGCGGGCCCCACCTTTCCGCGTCGCGGGCCGCCTCGACGGCACCGACGCCATCATGAACCGGGCTCTCTGGTTCGGTGTCTACCCCGGGATCGCGCCGGCGATGCGCGAGCACGTGGCGAGCACGCTCTTCGACTTCGTCCGCCGGTCGGCAGGCGGGGCATGAGCGAGCCGGCGACCCAGGGCGGCGCGGTGCCCGGGGCGGGGAGCCCGCGCTACACGTCCGTCACCATGGTGCTGCCGACCTACGACGAGGCGGCCCGGGTCCGGCGCGTGATCGAGTACTACCGCCCGTTCGCGCCCATCCTGGTGGTGGACAACGAGAGCTCCGACGGGACGCCGGAGATCGTGCGCGCGCTCGGCCTTCGGACGGTCCGGTTCGCCAACGGCGGGACCATCCAGACGCCGGAGTGGTTCCGTCACGTGGCTGCGCTCATCGACACGGACTACTTCGTCCTCCTCTCGTGCTCGGAGTTCCTCCCGGCCTCCCTGCTCGAGCGTTTCGACGAGATCGCGCGATCCCGATCGGCGGACGTCGTTTCGTGCGTCCGGCGGATCTACACCTGCGGCGAGCTGATGCCCGAGATCTGGGGCCGGGAGCCGAGGATCGAGCGCCTCTTCAACCGAGCCGGCCTCGACTTCCAGCGAATCTCCATCCACGGCAGCTTCCGCTCCCTCGACCCGAGCCGGGAGCTCCACCTGCCGAGCGAGGACCGCTACACCGCCTCCCACCTGAGGGATTCCGACGCAGCCTCGCTCATGAAGAAGCACACGGACTACGGCGCGGTGGAAGCGAGGCACAGGATCGAGCAGGGGAATCCGCCTGGATTCCGGTGGCTCCTTTCCGCCGTCTGGGGGGAGATCCGCCGCTACCGTCGCGTCCGGCTCCTTCGCCGGGGCCGGCTCGCCCTGCGGGAGGTCTGGGCCCGCATCGTGATGCACTCGATCGTCTACTGGATCGGGTGGGAGCTGCGCCAGGGCCGGACCATCGAGTACTCCCGGCGCCGCAGTGACGAGATCTGGCAGCAGCTGGCTCGGTCCGAACGCGGGTGATCCGGAGAAGGACCCCTTCCGTCGCACCGCCCGGCTCCCCGAGGGCCCTCGACTCCCGCCCCGGCACCGCCGTATCCTGCGCAGCGCTCCGGCCGGCGCGGGCGCGCCGGCGGCGAGGACCGAACGC
>DATIUR010000505.1:0-4394 GCA_035466675.1 Anaeromyxobacteraceae bacterium
CGCTTCCGGCGGGGAACCGGCCGTCCGGGCCGGGGGTGCCGGCGGGAAGCCCGGTCAGGATCTCCATCGCCTCGTCCACGTGCTCGACCGCGTAGACCCGGAACCGGCCGGCCTGCACCGCCTCGATCACCTCGTCTCGCAGGACGAGGTTCTTCGCGTTGGCGGCGGGCACGACGGCCCCCTGCTCGCCGGTGAGCCCGCGGGCCCGGCACACCTCGAAGAACCCTTCCACCTTCTCGTTCACGCCTCCCACCGCCTGCAGCCTCCCGTGCTGGTCCACCGATCCCGTCACCGCCACCGACTGGCGGAGGGGGATCTCCCCCACCGCGGAGAGGAGGGCGCACAGCTCCGCCGCCGAGGCGCTGTCGCCCTCCACGCCCCCGTAGGACTGCTCGAACACCAGGCTGGCCGACAGGGTGAGCGGCGCCTCCCGCGCGTATCGGCCGCCCAGGAAGCCTCCCAGGATGAGCACGCCCTTCGAGTGGATGGGCCCGCCCAGCGCCACCTCGCGCTCGATGTCCACCACCTCGCCCTTCCCGAGCCGCACCCGGGCCGTGATCCGGCTGGGCCGGCCGAATGCCTCGCCGCCCACCACCAGCACCGAGAGCCCGTTCACCTGGCCCACCCGCGCTCCGGCGGTCTCCACCACGATCGTCCCGCGGTCGATCTCCTCGAGGAGCAGCTCCCGCACCCGCCCGGCCCGCCGCTGGCGCGCCGCCACCGCGGCCCGCACGTCCTCCTCGCCCACCCGGCTCCGGCCGGCCTCGGCGGCCCGGTGGTCCGCCTCGCGGAGCAGGTCGCGCACCGGCTCCAGCTCGGCGGTGAGGCGCTCCGCGTCCCCGGCGCGCCGCGCCGCCTCGTCGAGGACGCGCGTCACCGCCGCCCGGTCGAGGGGGCGGAGCCGGTCGCGGCGCGCCAGGGTGGCGATCAGGCGGGCGTAGTCCCGGTCGGACCGGGGGATCCGGTCGGCGAAGTCGGCGGCGACCTTGAAGAGCTGCCCGAAGTCCGAGTCGTACTCGAGGAGCAGGTGGTAGAGGAGACGCTCGCCCACCAGCACCACCTTCACGTGGAGCGGGATCGGGTCGGGCTCCAGGGTCGAGGTACCGGCGAATCCGAGCAGGCGCTCGGGCGTCTCGATCCGGACCTCCCGCGAGCGCAGCGCCCGCTTCAGCTCCTCCCAGGCGAACGGCTGGACCAGGAGCTTGCGGGCGTCGAGGACGAGGAAGCCGCCGTTGGCCCGGTGGAGCGCCCCGGGCCGGATCAGGGTGAAGTCGGTGACGAGCGTCCCGAAGTGGGCGTGGTGCTCGATCCGCCCGACCAGGTTGGCGTGGGTGGGCAGGTCCTCGTAGACCACCGGCGCTCCCTTCCGGTCGGCGTGATCCACCAGCACGTTCACGCCGTAGCGTCGCAGGGCCGGGCTCTGCGAGAGCAGCTTGCGCATCTGGCCGGCCGCGTCTCCCTCCTCCCCGGTGGCCAGGAACTCGTGCACGTTCTCCACCACGTCGGCCTTGACCGCGTCGAGGTGGGCGAGCACCGCCGGCAGGTCGGCCCAGCGCCGGCGCAGCTCCTCGAGGAGGCTGCCGGCCGCGTAGAGCGCCACCTCCCGGTTCGCCTCCTTGATGCGCTCGCGGTGCTTGCGCTCGAGCTCGGGCATCCCGCGCAGCGTCTCCTGCAGCTCGCTCTGCAGCTCGCCGATCTCCCGCCGGTACCGTTCCTGCTCCTCCTCGGGGAGCTTGTGGAACTCCTCGGGGTCGAGCACCTCGCCGCCCTTCGCCGGCGCGAAGGCGAGCCCGAGCGGCGTGCGGAGCAGCGCCACGTTCCTCTCCTCCGCCCGCTTGCGGACCCGCTCCAGCGCCTTCTCCCGGGCCTCCTCCAGCTGCTTCTCCAGGATCTGGGTGCGGGTGCGGTAGTCGGCGCTCTCGAAGGCGGCCGGGATGGCGACCCGCAGCTCCTCGGTGAGCCGCTCCATGTCCCGCCGGAGGTCCTGCCCGCGCCCCGGGGGAAGCTCGACCGCGCGAGGGCGGCGCGGCTCGGCGAAGTCGTGCAGGTAGCACCAGTCGGAGGGCGTGGCCGCCTCGGCGCCCGCGTGCCCGAGCATGCGGCGGACCATGTCGTGCTTGCCCAGGCCCGGCGGACCGAGCACGTAGGCGTTGTACCCGTCGCGGTCGAGCGCGATGGCGAGCCGCAGGGCCTCCGCGGCGCGCTCCTGGCCGAGGGCGTCCTCCAGGTCCTCGAGGTCGTCGGTGGTCTCGAAGAGGAGCGCGTCGCCGGGCGGGCGGCGGCGCAGCGCCTCGGGCGGGAGCGCGGCGACCGGCATGCGGCACCTCCCCGACGGCCCGGAGAACCCGTGGCCGTCCGCTCGACGGCATGTTACCGCCGGGCGGGAGGCGCGGCCGTCGCGCGGAAGGGTGCAGCGCTCCGTCTCGCCCCGGCCGGGACCCGCGGAGCCTCAGCGCCGGATGAACCGTCGCAGGGAGATCTTCCGCATCCGCACGCCGGAGAGGTGGTAGGCGGCCGCGGCCGCCCCGAGGACGACGCTCGTCCCGAGCGAGAGCACGCCCACCAGGGGGACGCCGCCGGTGCCCAGGACCACCACCCCGGCGGCCGCCAGCGCGGCCGAGACGAGCCCGGTCACCAGGGTGGCGCCCAGGGAGCGGACGTGCCCGGCCACGCGCTCCAGCTCCTCGGAGGTGACGTTCACGCGCAGCTTGCCCGCCTCGAGGTCCACCAGGATCTGGGAGAGCTGGGAGGGCACGTCCTCGATCAGGGTCTGCACCTTGAGGAGCGAGCGCATCACCAGCCCCGAAGCGTCGCTCGGGTTGAAGCGCGCCAGGAAGAGCTCCTTCGCGTAGGGCAGCCCCACCTCCAGGATGTCGAGGTCGGGGTAGAGGCGTCGGATCATCCCCTCGATGCCGATGGAGGCCTTGGCCAGGACGGCGTACTCCTTGGGGATGCGGATCCGGTGGCGAACGGCCAGGTCGAGCAGGTCGCGCAGCAGGCTGGTGGTGCGGATCTGGCCGAGCTTGAGGCCGAGGTAGCGGTCGAGGATCCCGGTGATGTCCGACCGGAACTGGGCGATGGGGAGGTGGGCATCGGGGACGCCGATCCGGTGCAGGGCGCGGGCCACCGTCTCCGGGTCCCGCAGCGCCACCGCCACGATCAGCGTGACGAGCGTCTCCTGCTGCGCCCGGGTGAGCCGGCCCACCAGGCCGAAGTCGAGCAGCGCGATCCGGTTCCCGGGGAGGACCAGCACGTTGCCGGGATGCGGGTCTCCGTGGAAGAGCCCGTCCTCGAAGAGCTGGCGGAAGGCGGCCTCGATGACGTTCCGGGCCACCTGCTCGAGGTCGAAGCCGGCCTCCGCCGTGATCTCGCTCACCTTCACGCCCTCGAGGTAGTCGAGGGTCAGGACCGTGCTGGAGGAGAGCTCGTCGTGGACGCGCGGGATGACCAGGAACGCGCGCCCCTTCGAGGCCTCGGCCATGGCCCGCACGTTGCGGGCCTCGTTCTGGAAGTCGAGCTCCTCCTGCACCGTGCGGTCGAACTCCTCGATGACGCCGGTGGGCGTGTAGACGCCGGTCTCCTCGATGACCGCCTCGAGCAGGCGGGCCAGGTAGTAGAGGAGGGCCAGGTCCGACTCGATCCGCTCGGCGATGTGCGGCCGCTGCACCTTCACCACCACGGGCTCGCCGGCGTGGGTGCGGGCCCGGTGGACCTGGGCGATGGAGGCGCTGGCCAGGGGCTCGTCGTCCAGCTCGGCGAAGAGCTCCGCCACCGGGCGCTTCAGGGCCCGCTCGATCTCGCGGCGGATCTCGCCGACGGGCAGGGGCGGGCAGTCGTCCTGCAGCTGCTCCAGCTCCTCCACCCAGGCGGCGGGCAGGACGTCCGGGCGGGTGGAGAGGAGCTGCCCCAGCTTGATGAAGGTCGGCCCGAGCTCGCCCAGCATCTGCCGGAACCGGGAGGCCGCCTTGCGGTCCGCGGGAGGGATCTCGGCGCCCCGGGGCGCGTCGCGGCCCAGCAGCTCGGCGAGCCGGGTCCGCTCCAGATAGGCCCCGAAGCCGTGCTTCGCCACCACCGCCGCGATCTGGCGCAGGCGGTTCAGGTCCTGGAACGCACCCCGGAACATGCCGCGCGGACCATAGCACCGCGATCCCTGGGCCGCCATGGACCGGTTTCGCTCCATCGGGTAGAACCCGGCGCGGATGGCGGAGATCGCGGCGGCCACCACTCCCATGATGCGGCAGTACCTCGAGACGAAGGCGAGGTACCCCGACGCGATCCTCTTCTTCCGGCTGGGCGACTTCTACGAGATGTTCTTCGAGGACGCCGTCGCCGCCTCGGAGGCGCTCCAGATCACGCTCACCGCCCGGGCCAAGGGGGACGAGAAGGTCCCCATG
>DATIUR010000506.1:0-14821 GCA_035466675.1 Anaeromyxobacteraceae bacterium
AGGAGCGGGCGCGGCCGGGCGGGGCGGGGCCGCGGAGGGGCCGGGCGACGGGGCGTCGCCGTGCTTCTCGAACGAGTCCCACTTCGAGTCGCTCGTCCCGGACACGCCCGAGACGCGCAGGGCGAAGTCGTCCGGGTTCGACGCCTGGCGGAGCGCCTCCTCGTAGCTGATGACGCCCGACTTGAGGAGGAACATGAGCGACTGGTCGAAGGTCTGCATCCCGTAGGAGACGTGCCCCTGCGCGATGGCCTCCGGGATCTCCTTGGTCCGGTCCTTGTCCTCGACCAGCTCGCGGACCCGGGCGGTGCTGAGCAGCACCTCCACCGCGGGGACGCGCCCCTTGCCGTCGGCCCGGGGGACGAGCCGCTGGCTGATCACCGCCCGGAGCACCGAGCCGAGCTGGAGGCGGACCTGCTTCTGCTGGTAGGGCGGGAAGGCCGAGATGATGCGGTTCACGGTCTCGGTGGCGTCGAGGGTGTGCAGGGTCGACATGACCAGGTGGCCGGTCTCGGCCGCGGTGAGAGCGGTCTCGATGGTCTCGAGGTCGCGCATCTCGCCCACCAGGATCACGTCCGGGTCCTGCCGGAGCGCGCTCTTCAGGGCCTGCCCGAAGCTGATGGTGTCGACCCCGACCTCGCGCTGGTTCACGATCGACCGCTTGTCGCGGATGAGGAACTCGATGGGATCCTCGATCGTCATGATGTGGCTGGTCTCGTTCGCGTTGATGTAGTCGATCATCGCCGCGAGCGAGGTGGACTTGCCGGAGCCGGTGGTGCCGGTGACGAGGATGAGGCCGCGCTGCTCGGAGGCGATCTTCTCGAGCACCTTCGGCAGCATGAGCTGCTCGATCGTCTGGATCTTGAAGGGGATGACGCGCAGGACGATGCCGAGGGTGCCACGCTGCTGGAAGACGTTGACGCGGAAGCGCCCCAGGCCGGGGACGCCGTAGGCGAGATCCACCTCGTTCGTCTGCTTGTACTTCTCCTTCTGGTAGTCGTTCATGATCCCGAGGGCCATCTTCCCGACCTCCTCGGGAGCGAGACGGCGTGCGTCCTTGAGGGGCACGAGCGCACCGTCCACCCGGAACATCGGCGGGAGACCCGCCTTGAGGTGGATGTCCGAGGCGCCGCCCCGCAGCGCGACCTGCAGGATCTCGTTCAGTTCCATGCCACCCGGAGCGTAACACCGGGATCACGGGCGATCCAATGGACCGGCCCGCCCCGTGGCCCGGGGACGGCGTGGATGTAGGGGGTCGTGGGCGGCGGATCGCGCCGCGAGCTAGCGCTTCGAGAACTGGAAGCGCTTGCGAGCGCCGGGACGGCCGTACTTCTTGCGCTCGACGGCGCGCGCATCCCGCGTCAGGAATCCCGCCTTCTTCAGCACCGGCCGGAACTCCGGGTTGAGGTCGCAGAGCGCCCGGCTGATGCCGTGCCGGATGGCGCCGGCCTGGCCGGAGAGGCCGCCGCCCGCCGCGTTCACGAACACGTCGAGCTTGCCCATCTGGTCCACCAGCTTGAGCGGCTCCACCAGGATCATCTTCGACGTCTCGCGGCCGAAGTAGACGTCCATGGTCCGGCCGTTGATGGTGATGTTGCCGGTGCCCGGCACGAGCCGGACGCGCGCCACGGACTCCTTGCGGCGGCCGACGGTGATGTTCGCCTGGGTTGCCATCGTCGCGTTCCCCTACTGGGCGGCCGGCAGCGCCTCGGGCTTCTGCGCCGCGTGCGGGTGCTTGGCGCCCGCGTAGACCTTGAGCTTCGTCATCATCTGGCGCCCGAGCGCGGTGCGCGGCAGCATCCGCCGGACCGCGTTGAGCAGGATCTGGTCCGGGTGCTTCTCCCGCAGCGCCTTCATGGGCGTGAGCTTCGCGCCGCCCGGGTGCATCGTGTGGGTGAAGAAGACCTTGTCCGTCTCCTTCTTGCCGGTGAAGCGCACCTTCTCCGCGTTGACGACCACCACGAAGTCGCCGGCGTCGATGGAGGGCGTGTAGAGCGGCTTGTGCTTGCCCTTCAGGATCGAGGCGATCCGGCTGGCCACGCGCCCGACCGTCTGGCCGTCGGCGTCCACGAGCCACCAGCGGCGGTCCTTCAGGACCTCCGCGCGCGTCGCGCTGTGCGTCTGGTTCTTCATGGAGAAAGACCTGCGATTTCCGAAAATTGGAAATGCGCCTTTTAGAGGAGGGGCGCCCGGTTGTCAAGCGCCGAGCGGTCCCCGGCGGGCCGCGGCACTCTACCCGGTCCCGTCCGCGCCGGCGAGCCCCCCTCCGAGCCGCGCCCGGAGCGAGGCCATCACCGCGGCGGTGTGGGCCGCCACCTCGCCGGGCGGGGCCGCGAGCGCGGACGGGTCCACCCGCTCGTGCGCCCCGGGCGGGAGGTCGTCGAGGAACCGGCTCGGGCTGCGGGGCAGGAGCTTCCCCCGCCGCGTGCGCGCCTCGACCCGGGTGAGCGTGAGCCGCTCCCGCGCCCGGGTGATGCCGACGTAGGCGAGCCGCCGCTCCTCCTCGAGGTCGCGGGCCTCCCCCTGCATGGCCGCGGCCGGGAGCAGGTCCTCCTCCAGGCCCACGAGGAAGACCACCGGGAACTCGAGCCCCTTCGCGGCGTGCAGGGTGAGGAGCGAGACGCCCTCGCCCGCGGCCGGGTCCTCCTCGGCGCGGGAGTCGAGGGCGAGCCGCTCCAGGAAGGAGGCCAGGGTGGCGCGCCGCCCGCTCCTCCCGTGCGCCTCGAGCGAGCGGAGCAGGCCCTCGATGGCCTCCACCTTGCGCGCCCCGGCCTCGGCCGACCGGACCGTGGCGCGGGCGTGGGCGAGGAGGTCCACCTCGGCCACCAGCGCCCGGGCGGCCTCCGCCGGATCACCCCGCGCGAACCGATCCGCGTAGCGGCCGAGGAGCCCGGCCAGCGCGGCCATGCGCTCCGCCGCGCCGCGGGGCAGGTCCGGCGCCTCGCCGGCGCGCCGGAGCGCGTCGAGCAGGGGGAGGCCGCGCTCGAGGGCCCAGGCCTGCAGGCGCTCCAGCGAGACGTCCCCGATGCCGCGGGCGGGCACGTTCACGATCCGCGACAGGGAGACGTCGTCCCCCGGCGTGGCGCAGACCTTGAGGTAGGCGAGCAGGTCCCGCACCTCCGCCCGGTCGAAGAAGGCGGGTCCGCCGCGGACCACGTGGGGCATGCGCGCCTCGCGCAGCGCCTCCTCGACCGGGCCCGACTGCGCGTTCAGGCGGTAGACCACCGCGAAGTGCGAGAAGGGCCGGCCCTCCCCCCGCAGGCGCGCGATCTCCGAGGCCACGAAGCGCGCCTCCTCCTCCTCGGTGGGCAGGGCCACCACCCGGACCTTCTCGCCCTCCCCCGCCTCGGTGAAGAGCGTCTTCGGCCGGCGGCGCGGGTTCTTCGCGATGACGCCGTTCGCGCAGGCGAGGATCCGCCCGGTGGAGCGGTAGTTCTGCTCGAGGCGGACCACCCGCGCCCCCGGGAAGTGGCGCTCGAAGCGGAGGATGTTCCTCACCTCCGCCCCGCGCCAGCCGTAGATGGCCTGGTCGTCGTCCCCCACCGCGCAGACGTCCCGCCGCTCGCCGGCGAGGAGCCGGACGAGCTCGAGCTGGGCCACGTTCGTGTCCTGGTACTCGTCCACCAGCAGGTGCCGGATGCGGTTCGACCAGCGAGCGCGCAGCGCGGCGTCGCCGCCCAGGAGGGCCACCGGGAGGGCCACCAGGTCGTCGAAGTCCACCGCCCGCCGGGCCCGCAGCGCGCGCTGGTAGCGGGGCAGGATCTCGGCCGCGGCGAGGTCGTAGTCGTCCCCCTGCCCGGCCGGGCGCGGCACGATCCGCTTCCTCCCCGCGTTCTTGGCGCGGGAGACGAGGGCGAGCACGCGCTGCGCGTCGAAGCGCCGGTCGTCCACCTGCACCTCGCGCATGCAGCTCCGCAGGAGCGCGAGCTGGTCCCCGGCGTCGGCCACGGCGAAGCGGCGGGGGAGCCCGGCGGCGCGGTGCTCCTCGCGGAGGAGCGCGAGCCCGAAGGCGTGGAAGGTCGAGACGCGCACGGCGCGGCCCTCCCGGCCGGCCAGCGCCGCCACCCGCTCGCGCATCTCCTCCGCCGCCCGGTTCGTGAAGGTGACGGCCAGGATCGACTCCGGCGGCGCGCCCCCCGCGAGCAGGAAGGCGACCCGGTGGGCGATCACGCGCGTCTTCCCGGAACCGGCGCCGGCCAGGACGAGCAGGGGACCCTCGGGCGCGGTCACCGCCTCCCGCTGGGGCGGGTTGAGCGTGGAGAGATCGAGCATCGGGCGCGGCCTTCTCGCACGCGGGGCCGGCGCGGGCAAGCACCTCCCGCCGGGCCCTCCCCCCGCGGGGTCGGGCGCGCCGGGCGACGGCGCCGCCGGACCTACCGGTCGGGCGCCGCGGGTCGGTGTACGGGCGCGTTCCACATCGACACGCCGATCGCACGGGACGTAAGAAGAGGGGCATGCCGCTGCAGCTCTCCATGCTGCGCCGAAGGGTGGTCCGCTGCCACGGCTGCGGCCTTCGCTGGATCCCCGAGCGCGCGCCCAAGGGCTGCCCCGCCTGCGGCGCGAAGGACCTCCGGCGCCGCTTCGAGCCGTTCCACCTCGGGCTCCTGCTCCTGGTCCTGGCCTTGGGGAGCGGCGCCGTGGAGCTGGCCCGGGCCGCCGCCACGCCGGACACGGCGCGCATCCAGAGGCGCCTGGTGGCCTCCGTCGTGGAAGGGCCCCAGCGCGGTCGCCGGATCACGCTCCGGCGCGGCGACGTGGTCGAGGTGAAGAGTCGCGACGGGTCCACCCTGCTCGTCGAGGACGCGCAGGGAAACCGGGTCCGCCTGAAGCAGGAGCACGTCCAGCTCCGGTGAGGAGCGAAAGGAGCGTTCATGCCGTACACCGCCGAGATCAGCCGACGCAGTCCCGGGTGCTTCCTCTTCCTCATCGACCAGTCCGGCTCGATGGAGGACGACTTCGGCGGCGCCGCCAAGGGCCATCGCAAGGCGGACGAGCTCGCCACCATCATCAACAAGCTCATCCACAACCTGTCCATCCGCTGCGCCAAGTCCGACTCGATCTACGACTACTTCCACGTGGGCGTGATCGGCTACGGCCAGGACACGGTGGTCAAGCCCGCCTTCGGCGGAGCGCTGGCCGGCCGCGACCTCGCGCCCATCAGCGAGCTGGCCGACAACCCGCTCCGCATCGAGGACCGGGTCAAGAAGACCGACGACGGCGCCGGCGGGCTGGTGGAGCAGTCGGTGAAGTTCCCGGTCTGGTTCGACCCGACCTTCGCGGGCGGCACGCCCATGTGCGGCGCGCTCCGCGCCGCCTCCGACGTCGTGCAGCGCTGGGTCTCCGAGCACGCCAAGGGGTTCCCGCCCATCGTGATCAACGTGACCGACGGCGAGGCCACCGACGGCGATCCGGCTCCGGAGGCGGAGGCGCTCAAGTCGCTCGGCTCGGACGACGGCGCCGCGCTCCTGTTCAACATCCACCTCTCCTCCACCTCGGCCCCGGCGGTCGAGCTCCCCGGCACGCCGGACCGGCTGCCGGACAAGTTCGCGAAGCTCCTCTTCGAGATGTCGAGCCCGCTCACGCCCTTCATGATCGGCCGCGCCCAGGAGCTGGGGATGCCGGCGGAGGACGGCGCGCGAGGATTCGTCTTCAACGCGCAGCCGGTGCAGGTCATCCAGTTCCTGGACATCGGCACGCGGCCCGCGAACCTCCGGTGACGATCCCCGGCGCGGGCGCCGGCCCGCTCGCCATCGACGCCTTCGCCTGCGCGAAGGCGGGGAACCGGCGCGAGGAGTACGAGGACGCCTGGGCCGTGCGCGGCGGCGACTCGCCGCGCATGGCCCGCGTGGCCGTCACCGACGGCGCCACCGAGGCGAGCTTCTCGGCGCTCTGGGCCACGCTCCTGGCCGAGAGCTGGGTGCGCTCCCGGGTCACCGGGCCGGACTTCGCCGGAAGGCTGGGCGCCGCGCGGCGGCTGTGGAGCCGGATGATCCGGAACCGGCCGCTCCCCTGGTACGCCGCCGAGAAGGCCCGGCGTGGCGCCTATGCCGCCTTCCTGGGCCTCTCGCTCCTTCCGCGCACCGGCGCCTGGCGCGCCCTGGCCATCGGCGACTGCAACCTCTTCCAGCTGGAGGGGCTGGGACCGGGCCTCCGGCTGGTCCGCGCCTTCCCGCTCGACCGGGCGGACCAGTTCGGCTCGAGCCCGTTCCTGGTCGGCTCGGTCGCCCGCACGGACGACGTCCCGGACGTCCGCCTCGCCGAGGGGGTCCTTCCCGGGAACGGCCTGCTCCTCCTCGCCTCCGACGCGCTCTCCGCCTGGCTCCTGCGGCGGGAGGAGCGCGGCCGGCCCGCCTGGGAGGCGGTGAGCCCGCTCGGCGTCGGCGACGCCGCGGAGTTCGAGGAGCTCGTCGCCTGGGCCCGCGAGGACGGCGCCCGGAACGACGACATGACGCTGGTGCGGATCGTGCCGCGTCCCTGACCGACCGGAACGACCTCGATGCCCACCTGGCCGGACCTCACCGACTACCACGAGGCGCTGCAGCAGCCGCGCCGCTCCTTCTCCGACGCGGCGCTGCAGGAGGCCGCCATCGAGCTGGACCGGTTCGGGATGCCCAAGCCCGCCACCGGCGGGAACGCCGTGGTCTACAAGGCGACCCACCGCAAGGACGTCTGGGCCGTGCGCTGCTTCCTCCGGCCCATCACCGACCACGCCGAGCGCTACGCCGCGATCTCCGCGCACCTCGCCAGGGCGAAGACCCCCTTCATGACCCGGTTCCACTACCTGCGGGACGGGATCCGGGTGAAGGGGAACGCCTTCCCCCTGGTGAAGATGGAGTGGGTGCAGGGCGCCCTCCTCGATCGGCACGTGGAGGGGCGGCTCGGCAAGCCCCGGGAGCTGGCCGGCCTGCGCGACCGGTGGCGGGCGCTGGTGCGGGACCTCGAGGCCGCCAAGATCGCGCACGGCGACCTCCAGCACGGGAACGTGCTCGTCCGCGGAGACGACCTCCTCCTCATCGACTACGACGGGATGTGGGTGCCCTCGCTGGCGGGCAGGAAGGCCACCGAGAGCGGCCACCGCGCCTACCAGCACCCGGCCCGGGGCGAGGCCCACTTCGGCCCCTGGCTCGACCGGTTCTCCGCCCTGGTGGTCTACCTCTCGCTCGCGGCGCTCGAGAAGGAGCCGAAGCTCTGGGAGGAGTACAACACCGGCGACAACCTGATCTTCGTGCGGGAGGACTTCCAGGACGCCGGCCGCTCGCCCGTCTGGGGCCACCTGGCCGGCCTCGGCGACGAGGTGAAGCGGCTCGCCAGCGTGCTCGCCGGCGCGGCCGCCCAAGATCCGAAGGACGCGCCTCGCCTCGACGACGTGGCGGAGGCCACCGGGCGCTTCAAGACGGCCGCCCTGGCGACGCCGAGCCCGCTCCCGCGGAAGAGGCTCGGCTGGGCGGCGGGGCCGCCGCGGAAGGGCTCGCCCCTCGACCTCGCCCGCGAGTGGAAGGTCGTCTGGACCCGGCCCGGCGAGCGCCTGGAGACGCGCTGGAAGAAGGTGGTGCGCGACGCGCCCGTGGAGGTGAAGAAGACGGTGGAGGTGGTGGCCTTCCCGCCCTGGCGGACCGCGCTCGCGGCCTCGGCCGGGGTCGCGGCCGGCGCCGCCCTGGGCTGGTTCCTCTCGCCGGCGCTCGGCCTGCTGGCGGCGGGCGGCGGGCTCTCGGCCACCCGGCTGCTGGCCCGCAGGCGCAAGGTCCAGGTCCGCTACCAGGTGATGAAGCCGGTGGAGCAGCAGCAGAAGGAGGAGCACAAGGTCGTGGCTCCGGGGCTCAAGTCGGCCGTGATGGCCCTCTCGGCGAGCCCGGACGGGAAGAGCGCCGTGGCCGTCTCGAAGCTGGGCGAGTGCGGGACCTGGGAGCCCGCCTCGGACGGCTGGCGTCCGTTCGGCGGCCGCCTCCCGCCCTTCGAGCACGCCGCGCTGGCGCGCGCCATCCCGCGCGCCGCTCTCGCCACGGACCGGGCGGCGGTGGTCTGGGACCTCGCCCAGGGGAAGCGGACGGACCACCCCTGCGACCCGGCCAACCGGGTGCACGCCATCGCGCTGTCGCCCGACGGCGCCCGGCTCGCGCTCGGGACCGCCCAGGGGGTCGTGCGCGTGCTGGACGCCGCCTCCGGCCGCGCGCTGGCCGAGATGCCGGGTCCCGGCCCGAAGGTCTCGGCGGTGGCCTTCTCCGCCGACGGGCAGCTGCTGGCCGCGGGCACGGCCTCGGGCGCGACGGCGTTCCTTCGCCTCGCCGGCGGCCGCCTCGAGCGGACGGGCGAGGACCGGGCCCAGCGGCCTCCCGTCACGGCCGTGGCGGCGGCCGGCGCCGGCCAGCTCTTCGCCTCCGCCGACGAGAACGGCGGCGTGGTCGTGTTCGGCAGCGACGGCAGGCGCCGCGCCTCCGCGGCGCTCGGGAGCCGCGGCGTGCGCGTCCTCGCCTTCTGCGGGGACGGCCCCTTCGCGCTCCTGGCCGGCTGCGGCGACGGGTCGGTGAAGGTGCTCGACCCGGAGCGCGGGGCGGTGGTCGCGTCCCACGCCGTCGGGACCGCCGCGGTGACGGCGCTCTCCTTCGCGCGGGAGCGGACGGCGCTGGCCGTGGGCACGGCGGCCGGGCAGGTGGCGGTCCTGGCCATCGAGGACTGACCGGGGCCGGCCTCCCGGACCCGGCCCGGCCGGCGACGGCGCCGTCACAGGAGCGGCGAGAGCAGCCGCGCCGCCGACGCCAGCAGGCGCCGCCGAAGGGGATCGTCCCGTTCCCGCCCCGTCCGCGGGCGGGCCCTGGCCAGGTCGGCCTCGAAGTGCCTGGCCAGCTCCGCGGCCAGGGGCTCGCCGTGGACGGCCGCCACCACCTCGAAGTTGAGCCGGAGGCTCCGGTTGTCCAGGTTGGCGGTCCCGACGATGGCGAGGTCGTGGTCCACCACCAGCGTCTTGGCGTGGACCATGGGGGGGCCGTAGAGGTGGATCTTCACGCCGGCGTCGGCCAGGGCGTCGTGGTAGGTCCGCCCGGCCGCGTCCACGACGAAGGAGTCGGTCCGCACCGGGAGGAGCAGTCGCACGTCCACGCCCCGCAGGGCCGCGCTCTCCAGGGCCGCCGCCAGCGCCTCGTTCGGGACGAAGTAGGGCGTGGTGATCCAGAGCCGCTCGCGGGCCCCGGCCACGGCGGCGAACAGGAGGGCCTCGATGGCGTGCGTCCCCTGGTCGGGGCCGGAGGCCACCACCTGCACCCAGTGCCGGCCGCGGCCCGCCGCCGGGAAGCACGCCTGCAGGGCCTCGCCCCTGAGCGGGTCGCGCCCCCGGGTGGCGAAGGTCCAGTTCTCGAGGAAGGTGGCCTGCAGCCCGTGCACCGCCGCCCCCTCCAGGCGCAGGTGGGTGTCGCGCCAGGCGGCCTCGCCGCGGGCCGCCCGGCTCTGGTCGTCGCTCACGTTGACGCCGCCGGTGAAGCCCACGCAGCCGTCCACCACCACGATCTTCCGGTGGGTGCGGAAGTTGGCGAGCCCCCGGAGCGCGCGGCCGAGCAGGGGCCGGTTGAAGCGCGCCACCCGCCCGCCGGCCCGCAGGAGCGGCTCGAGGAAGGGGCGCCCGAGCCGGGCCGAACCGACCGCGTCCACCAGGAGGCGCACCTTCACGCCGGCCCGGGCCCGCTCGACCAGCGCGTCCCGCAGCCTGGTCCCGGAGCGATCGGGCTCGAAGATGTAGTACTCGCAGTGGACGTGCCGGCGCGCCGTCCGGACGGCCTCCACGATGTCGTCGAGGGTCTCGTCGCCGCCCGCGTAGAGGCGCATCTCCTGCGCCGTCTCGGGCGGCCAGGCCTCGAGGGCGGTGGCGAGGCGCGCCAGCTGCCCCGGGAAGGGAAGCTCGGCGGCGGTGCGCTCCTCCCACCACGCCACGGCCGGACCGACCGCCCGGCGGGCGATGGCCATGCGGAGCTTCTTGCGCTCCAGGCGGCGCGGGCCGACGAGCAGGTAGACCGGGATGCCCAGGAGCGGGATGGCGGAGAGCCCCAGCATCCAGGCCAGGGTGGCGGTCGGGGTCCGGCGCTGGTGGAGCATCCAGAGGGCCACGAACACCACCCAGCCCAGCTCGAGCGCCCAGAAGATCCCGGAGGAAGCGATCGCTCCGGCCAGCTCCCCGAGCGAGGCCGCCGCTCCGGCGCGACCCGGCAAGGCCGCGACGAGGAGCGACAGGGCGAGGGCGGCCGGGCGCACGCGGCCAAGGTACAGGGGGCGCCCCACCCCGAGAAGGCCGTTCGCCGTCGGGCCCGGGAAAGGCGGCCGTACGCCCCGCGGCGAGGCCCGTTCCCTCCCCTGGTTGCCAAGGTAGCTACTGGAAGCTACATTGAGATCGTGCGCACCGTCGGCCTCAAGGTTCTCAAGAACAAGCTGTCCGAATACGTCCGGCTGGCGGCGCGGGGCGAGCGCGTCCTCATCGCCGACCGGGACCGCGTGGTGGCCGAGCTCGTCCCGCCGGAGCCCGGGCGCGCGGAGCGGGTCTCGGACGCCGTCCTCGCCGGCCTGGTGCGTGAAGGCCTCGTGACGCCGGCGATGTCGCCCGGCCGCCCGCTCCGGGGCGACCACCCGCGCGGCGCGAGGCTGGCGGACCTGCAGGCCGAGCTCGACCGGGACCGGGCCGACCGGTGATCTACCTCGACACGTCCGTGGCCCTGGCCGAGCTCTTCGCCGAGGACCGGCGCCCTCCCGCCGCGCTCTGGGAGGGGACGCTCGTCTCGAGCCGCCTGCTCGAGTACGAGCTCTGGACGCGCGTGCACGGGCGTGGCGCCACCCGCTCCCACGCCGAGGCGACGCGCGAGGTCCTGGCCCGGGTGTCGCTCGTCGAGCTCGCACCCACCGTCCTGGCGCGCGCCATCGAGCCGTTCCCCGTGGCCGTTCGAACGCTGGACGCCCTCCACCTCGCCACCGCGCTCTTCCTGGCCGAGCGCAGCCGGGGCGTGTCCGTCGCGGCCTACGACGATCGGCTGCGCCGGGCGGCGGCCGCCGCCGGGCTGCCGCTGGCGGAGGTGTAGCCCGCCGCGCCGGGCGGAGATCCGGGCGGCACATCGGGGGCGTGCCCCGGGCCGGCGCCGGCGCTAGATCCCGGGCCGCATGACCGACCGCACCCGACCGGGCCGCGGCGCCGGCGCGACCTGGCTCGCCGCCGCCGTGGTGCTCCTCGGAGCCGTGGCGATCGCCCGGGCGGTGTCGTCCAGGGAGACCGCCGTGCCGACCGCGAAGAAGACGGGCGACGCCGAGCTGCGCGCCCGGCTCACGCCCGAGCAGTGGGCCGTGACCCAGGAGGACGCCACCGAGCGGCCCTTCCGGAACGCCTACTGGGACCATCACGAGCCCGGACTCTACGTGGATGTCGTCTCCGGGGAGCCCCTCTTCGCCTCGACCGACAAGTTCGACTCCGGGTCGGGCTGGCCCAGCTTCACGCGGCCGGTGGCGCCGAACGTGGTGGAGCGGCGCGACGCGAGCCACGGGATGGCCCGCGTCGAGGTCCGCTCCAGGCGGGGCGACTCGCACCTCGGCCACCTCTTCGACGACGGGCCCCGCGACCGCGGCGGAGCGCGCTACTGCGTCAACTCGGCCGCCCTCCGCTTCGTCCCCGCCGCCCGGCTCGAGGCGGAGGGGTACGGCGAGTACGCCGGGCTCTTCGCGCGCGCGGGGGCCGAGGGGTCGCCCGGGCCGCGCGCCGCGCCAGCGGCGGACCGGGAGGTGGCGGTGCTGGCCGGGGGATGCTTCTGGGGCATGGAGGACCTCCTTCGGAAGATCCCGGGCGTGCTCGAGACCGAGGTCGGCTACACCGGCGGCTGGCTCGAGAACCCGCGCTACGAGGACACCCACGACGGCCGGTCGGGCCACGCCGAGGCGGTGCGCGTCGTCTTCGACCCTCGGAGGCTCTCCTACGAGGACCTGCTCGAGAGGTGGTTCTTCCGGATGCACGACCCCACCACCCGGAACCGGCAGGGAAACGACGTCGGCACGCAGTACCGGAGCGCCATCTTCCACGCCGGCGAGGCCCAGAAGGAGACGGCCGAGCGCGTGAAGGCGCGCGTCCAGGCCTCCGGGAGGTGGAAGGGGACCCTCGTCACCGAGATCGTGCCCGCCTCCACCTGGTATCCGGCCGAGGACTACCACCAGGACTACCTGGTGAGGCAACCGGGCGGCTACACCTGCCACTGGCTGCGGCCGGAGTGACGGCGGTCCCCGCCGGGAGGCGCGGCCGCGGCGGGCGGGCCGCGGTGGGATCAGCGGGCGGCGAGCGCGGCGCCCAGCGCGCCGACGAGCTGGGGCTCGGGCACGACGCGGACCGGCCTGCCCAGCGCCCCGGCCAGCGCCGCCACCATCGCCGCGTTCAGCGCCACGCCGCCGCTCAGGAAGACCTCGTCCTCCGGCCGGGCGTGCGCCAGCGCGGCCACGCGCGAGGCGAGCGCGGCGTGCAGCCCCTTCACGATGCCCTCGAGCGGCTCCCCGCTCGCCACGAGCGAGATGACCTCGCTCTCCGCGAACACGGTGCAGGTGGAGGAGACCGTCACGGCGCGCGCCGCGCGGGCGGCGTGCGCCGCCACCTCGGCGAGCGGGACCTGCAGCCTCGCCAGGATCACCTCCAGGAACCGGCCGGTGCCGGCCGCGCACTTGTCGTTCATGGAGAAGTCCAGCACCTCGCCGCCCCGGCCGACGCGGATCGCCTTCGTGTCCTGCCCGCCCATGTCGAGGAGCAGGCCCGCCCGGCCGGTGAGCGCGAAGGCGCCGCGGGCGTGGCAGGTGATCTCGGTGACCGCCCGCGCGGCGGGCACGCGCTTCCGCCCGTAGCCGGTGGCGGCGACCGGCGGCTCGCTCCCCACCTCGGCGCGCAGCTCCTCCAGCAGCCGGCGCGACTGCTCGTCCACCCGCGGGCTGGCCGGCTCGATCCGCCGCGCCACGATCCGGCCGGCGCCGTCCACCGCCACCGCCTTGCAGGTGGTGCTGCCGGCGTCGATCCCGATGGCGGCGGCCCCGCTCACGCGAAGCCCTCCATGAACGCGGCGAGCCGGTTCTCGCCGGGCGCCGAGGCCCAGGCCCGCGGGTCGCCGTGGTCGGCCTCGAGGAGCAGCACGCGGATCCCCAGGTCGCGCGCCAGCCTCTCCTTCAGGTCCACCTGGCCGATCGAGTACGGCTTGCAGGACCGGTCGCTGTGCAGCACGGCCCCGTCGCACCCGTACTCCGTGGCGAGGCGACGGAGGACGCCGAGCCGGTTCCGGAGGTCCTGGTTCAGGAGGACGTGCACGTAGGCCCGGGCCGCCGAGCCGACGGGGTCGGCCGGATCGACGCCGGCGCCCGCCTCCGCCCACGCGTTCGTGTAGCTGGCGCAGGCGAAGGTGAAGCCGCGCTCGGCGAGCAGGGTCGCGATCTCGCGGACCGCGTACCACACCGGCAGGTTGTCCCACAGGAGCCGGTGCCGCTCGTCGCGGATGCCCCCCACGCCGCGCGCCACCCGGTCGCGCAGCTCGTCGAGCAGCGTGCGGTAGTAGGCGTTGCAGGCCTCGGTCCCGCGCAGCGCCACGATGGGCGCCATGTGGAAGAAGCCGTCGAAGGCGGTCCAGGGCGCCGGCCGGGCCCTGGCGGTGGCCAGGCACTCGCCCCACAGGCGCGCGCCCTCCCGGGCGAGCCGCGTGACCTCGCCGAGCTCTCCCGGATCGAGGCGCCGGCCGGCCACCCCCTCGGCGACCGAGACCAGCTCGCCGAGCTGCCGCTCGACGTAGGCGAGGTGGTGCGGCTTCGCCTCGCCGTACACGAAGGGGGTGTCCACCACCACCAGCGGCACGCGGAACCGCTCGGCCAGGGCGCGGTACCAGTGGAGGACCGTCTGGCAGATGTTGGTGCAGCAGGCGAGGAGGTCGGGGCGGGGCAGCCGCCCGGCGGGCGTCCTGCCCGTCGCCACGCTGCCGAGGTCCGCGCGGGCGTAGCTGCACAGGTCCCGGGAGTAGCCCTCCCGCTCCGCGGCGTCGGACAGCTCCGGCACCAGGCGCTGCACGCCGCACAGGGCCGCGTGGTTCTCCGGGTAGACCGTGTGGAAGCCGAGCGGCCGGAGCAGCTCCACCGGGAAGCCGCTCGTCACCCAGGCCACCGGGACCGCGCCGTCGGCCCAGCGGCCCCGGAGGTAGTGCAGGCCCATCAGCTCCTTCAGCTCGCGGGTGCACTCGAGCGGCGGCCCGAACGGCCCGGGCTTCCGGACGCGCCCGCGGCCCGCGCGCCGCCTCCGCCGCGCGTCGAGGCGCAGGAGGAGCGGGCCCGCCAGCCGGCCCGCGATCTCGTACCGGAGGCGGCGCAGGATCATGCCGCCCTCGCCCCCGCCCGGAGCATCTCCACGAACGCCTCCAGGCGCATCCGGGACTGTCCGGACAGCTCGGCCTCCATCTCGCCCTCGAGGACCAGCACGGGCAGGCCGCGCCCGGCGAAGGCGCGGCGGAGGGCCGGCACGTCGAACAGCTCGGGCTCGCAGAACTTCTGCACGTGCACGAGGACGCCGCGCGCGCCGCTCCGGTCGGCCAGGGCGACGAGGTGGCGCATGCGCGCCCCCTGGTCGGCGCCCAGGGTCGGGCAGGGCGGGCCGGCGAAGGCGCGGTCCACGAGCGCCTTCCACGGATCGCCTCCGGACGGCGCAGACCGGACGACCCGCCGGCCCACCGCGGCGTAGTCGTCGGCGGCGACGAAGGCGCCGGCCTGGGTGAGCGTGTCGAAGAGCGACATCGGCTCGGGCACGTAACCGGTGACCATCAGGGGCACGCCCTTTTGCACCGGCTCGGCCGAAAGCTTC
>DATIUR010000507.1:0-7562 GCA_035466675.1 Anaeromyxobacteraceae bacterium
TCCGCGGCGGACCGGGGGACCCGAAAAAAACAAGGCGCCCGGACGGAATTGGGTTCCGCAGGGCGCCCTAGGGTCGGGACAGGGAGGGGGGGATTGCCCGACCTCTGGGACGGAATTTCGTCGATCCGCCCTGCGCGGGCCAGTCCCAGATGGGGCTACGTCACCCCCGCCGCGCTGAGCCCGCGGACCACGTAGTAGATGGCCTCCGGGTGGTGCAGGACGATGGCGGAGGTGGACTGCTCCGGCACCATCTGGTGGGCCTCGGTGAGCGTGACGCCGATGGCCCGGTCCGGCTCGAGCAGCTTCCACACCTGCCGCTGGTCGCCGAGCTCCGGCCAGGACGGGTAGCCGGGGGAGTAGCGCTTGCCCTGCCCCTCGGGGATCCCGAGCTCGCGCCGCACCTGGCGGTGCCAGTGCTCGGCCAGCGCCTCGGCCGTCTCCACCGCCAGGCCGTGCAGGTAGAGGGCGCGGGCGTACTCGCCCCGCGCCTGCATTCCGTCGGCGACGTGCGTGGCCTGGTCGCCCACCGTCACGACCTGCAGGGCGCAGACGTCGCCGCCGCGCTCCGCGCGGAAGTAGTCGGCCAGGCACAGGAAGCGCTCGTCGGGCTGCCGCGGGAACCGCAGGCGCGCCACCTCCTCCTTCCGGTGGACGGGGTCGAGCACCACCAGGTCGTCGCCCTCGGCGTGGCAGGGGAAGTACCCGTACACCACCTTCGGCGCGAGCCACCCCTTCGCCTGGCACTCGCTCTTCAGCTCCTCGAGGATGGGGCCGAACTGCTCCCTCACCAGCCGCTCGTACTCGGCCCCCTTGGCGCGGACGCCCCACTGCAGCTTGTAGAGCTCGGTGAGATCGAGGTGCGGCCAGACGTCGTGGAGCGCGATGCTGCCGGACGGGACCACCCGCGGCCCCCAGAACGGCGGCACCGGCACCTTCGCGGCCGGCACCACGGCGGAGCGCCGACCGGGCGGAGGCGGGGCGACGGGCGCCGACGCCGGCGCGTCGCGGTTCGCGATGGCCTTCTGCAGGACCGCGTGCCGGGTCGGGTCCCGCCGGGCGGGGTCCACCAGCGCCTCGACGATGTCGAGCCCCTCGAACGCGTCCTTGGCGTAGAAGACGCCTCCGGAGTAGGGCGTCCCGTCCTGGGTGAAGTGGGTCCGGTAGCCGAACCGGCGGTTGATGGCGGCCCCGCCGATGATCACCGGGAAGGAGAGGTTCCGCCGGTGCAGCTCCTCGACGCAGTAGGGCATCTGCTTCGAGGTGGACACCAGCAGGGCGGAGAGCCCGATGGCATCGGCTCCGGTCTCGACCGCCTTCTCGAGGATGGTGGCCACCGGGACCTGCTTGCCCAGGTCGTGGACGGTGTAGCCGTTGTTCGAGAGGATGGTCTTGACCAGGTTCTTCCCGATGTCGTGCACGTCGCCGTAGACGGTGGCGAGGACGACCGTCCCCTTGGTCACGCCCTCCTTCTTCTCCAGGAACTTCTCGACGTGGGCGACCGCCCGCTTCATCACCTCCGCCGACTGGAGCACGAAGGGCAGGATCAGCTCGCCCGCGCCGAACCGGTCGCCCACGTCCTTCATGGCGGGCAGGAGCACCTGGTTCAGGACCTCGACCGGCGAGCGCCGCCCGAGCGCCTCGTCGATGAGCGCCTCGATCCCGTCCGGCCGCCGGTGGAGGATCTGGAGGTGGATGCGCTCCTCGGCGGTCTTGCCGGCGAAGACGTCCTCCGCCGCCACGGCCTTCTCCGCCCCCTTCTCGCCGAAGTGGGCGATCAGGCGGGCCAGGGCGTCGGGGTGCCGATCGTGGATCAGGTCCTCGGCCAGCGCGCGCTCCGCCTCGGGGATGAGCGGGTAGGGGCGGATGTCCTTCGGGTTCACGATGGCGAGGTCGAGCCCCGCCTGCACCGCGTGGAAGAGGAAGACCGAGTTCAGGACCTCGCGCGCGCTCCGGGCCAGGCCGAAGGAGACGTTGGAGACGCCGAGCACCGTGAAGACCCCCGGGTTCTCGGCCTTGATGCGCCGGATGCCCTCCAGGGTCTCGAGCGCGCTGCGCCGGTACTCCTCGCCGCCGGTGGCGAGCGTGAAGGTGAGGGGGTCGAAGACCAGCGCGTCGGGCGCGATCCCGTACTCCCCCGCCACGCCCACCATCCGCCGGGCGATCTCGGCCTTCCGGTCGGCGGTCTGGGCCATGCCGCGCTCGTCGATGGTCATGGCCACCACCGCGGCGCCGTACCGCTTCACGAGCGGCAGGACCTTCTTCACCCGCTCGCCCGACTTCTCCAGGTTCACCGAGTTGACGATGCAGCGTCCGGGGGTGGTCTTGAGCGCGCTCTCGATCACGTCCGGCTCGGTCGAGTCGATCATGAGCGGGGCGTCCACCCCCTGGGCGAGCAGCTTCACCAGGGTGCGCATCTGCGCGCCCTCGTCGTCCCGCTCGTTCAGCGCCACGCACACGTCGAGGACGTGGGCGCCGGCCTCCACCTGGCCACGGGCGATCTGGAGCAGCCCCTCGTAGTCGTCCGCCAGCAGCAGCTCCTTCACCTTCTTCGAGCCCTGGCTGTTGAGCCGCTCGCCCACCAGGAGCGGCCGGGGCTGGAGATCGAGCGGCACGGCCTTCATGGCCGAGCTGACGTCGGGAGCCGGACGGGGACGGGCCCGGCGCCGGGTGGCCACCGGCCGGACCTTCTCCACCACCCGCCGCATGTGCTCGGGCGTCGTGCCGCAGCAGCCGCCCACGATGTCCACCCCGTGCTCCACCACGAAGCCGGCCAGGGCGTCGGCCAGGGCGTCGGGCGAGAGCTTGTAGACCGCCCGCCCGTCCACGTTCTCGGGCATGCCGGCGTTGGGCAGCACCGAGACCCACTTCGAGCACCGCTCGCCCAGGATCCGCACCGAGGCCCGCATCTCGTCGGGCCCGGTCGAGCAGTTGAGGCCGATGGCGTCCACCGGGAGCCGCTCCAGGGTGGCGAGCGCGCTCCCGACGTCGGTCCCGAGGAGCATCCGCCCGTTCGCGTCGATGAGCGTCGGCTGGGCGACGAGGAAGACGTCGCGCAGGCACTCGCGCCGGCAGGCGTCCACCGCCAGCACCGCGGCCCGCAGCTCCAGCATGTCCTGCTGGGTCTCGACGACGATCGCGTCGACGCCGCCCTCGAGGAGCCCTTTCGCCTGCTCGAAGAAGATCCGCTCCAGGGCGTCGCCGGTGATGTTCCCCAGGGCCGGGTCGGAGGAGGAGGGGAGCATGCCGGTCGGGCCGATGGACCCGGCCACGAAGCGCGGGTGCTCCGGCGTGGAGAACCGCTCCGCCGCCCGCCGGGCCAGGATGGCCGCGCGGAAGTTCACCTCGTAGGTGCGGTGGCCGACCCCGTACTCGTCCAGCTTCAGGCGCGAGGACCCGAAGGTGTTGGTCTCGACCACGTCGCATCCGACCGCCAGGTAGCGGGCGTGGATGTCCTCGATGAGGTCCGGGCGCGTGAGGACGAGCAGGTCGTTCGCGCCCTCCTTGCCGCCGTACTCGGAGGGCGTCAGGTCGTGGCGCTGGATCTGCGTCCCCATCGCCCCGTCGAAGACGAGCACGCGGCGCTGGATGGCCTCGCGGAAGGTCACGGTCCGGTCTTCTTAGCACCGCGGGGTGCGGCGATCGAGGGGACCCTGCGGGCGCCCGCGGCCCTGGCGGAGGCCTCCCGGGGCCCGGGCGCGCCCGGCGCGCGCCGCGGGGCTACAATCCCAGCGTGGTGCACGAGGCCCGCTACTGGGAGGCGCGGCCGGACGGCCGAATCCTCTGCACCCTCTGCCCGCGCGAGTGCCGCATCGGCGAGGGGCAGCCGGGCTTCTGCTTCATCCGCCAGAACCGGGGGGGGCGCCTGTTCTCGCTGGGCTGGGGCCGCTCGACCGGGTTCGCGGTGGACCCCATCGAGAAGAAGCCGCTCAACCACTACCTGCCCGGGTCGACCGTCCTCTCCTTCGGCACGGCCGGCTGCAACCTGGGCTGCCGCTTCTGCCAGAACTGGGACATCTCCAAGGCGCGCCTCGACGACCTGCGCTCGAAGGAGTGGGATCCGCCGCGGGTGGTGGACCTGGCGGTGGAGAACGGGTCCCCGGGGATCGCCTTCACCTACAACGACCCGATCATCTGGGCCGAGTTCGCCATCGACGTGGCGAAGGAGGCCCGCCGGCGCGGCCTCTTCACCGTCTTCGTGACCTCGGGCTACGTGAACGCGGCGCCGCGCGCGGAGATCTTCGCGCACATGGACGCCGCCAACGTGGACCTCAAGGCCTTCACCGAGGGCTTCTACGCGAAGCAGACCCTCTCGCACCTCGCCCCCGTCCTCGAGACGCTGGAGTGGCTGGCGCGCGAGACGAAGGTCTGGGTGGAGGTGACGAACCTCGTCATCCCGGGCCTGAACGACGACCCCTCGGAGACGAGGGCGCTGGCCGAGTGGATCCGGGACCGCATGGGGCCGGAGGTGCCGCTGCACTTCTCCGCCTTCCACCCCGCGTACAAGATGCTCGACCGGCCGCCCACCCCGCCGGCCACGCTCACCCGGGCGCGGCGCATCGCGATGGAGGCGGGCCTGCGCTACGTCTACACGGGCAACGTCCGCGACCGCGAGGGGCAGACCACCTGGTGCCCGTCCTGCCGGGCGGCGGTCGTCGAGCGCGACTGGTTCGCGGTGCGGCGGACGCGGCTCGCGGGCTCGGCCTGCGCCTCCTGCGGCACTCGCATCGCCGGCGTGTTCCCCGAGGGACCGGTGCGCGCCACGAGCGGGGCCCGGCTCCCGCTCGGCCTGGGCAACTGACCACCTACTCGTAGGCGAGCCCGCAGGCCACCTTGGCGTCCGCGGACAGGATCCAGTCGCAGAAGCTCTGGCCCTCGGGCTCGTTGCAGGTGTCGAGCTTCGCGCTGCAGAACCTGGTCTGCTCCGTCTCCCGCTGCCAGGCGGCCGTGGGGTCCGTCTCGGCGGGGCTCGCGTTCGCGAGCTGGCGGTCGACCGCGTCCTCGCAGGCCCGGCGCTGGCTACCCGAGGGCGTACACTGGCAGAGCCGGTGACCGAGCTCCTCGCAAGGCGAGGCGCAGCCGGCGGCGACGAGCGCGGCGAGGAGAGCGAGCAGGGTCCGGCGCATCGGGGCGGGGGAGGATCGCCCGGGGCCGCCCCCCCGTCAAGCGCCGCGGCGGCCGGCTCCGGGGACCCCCTCCCTGAATTCCCGGCCCCCGCCGGCCGTCGGAATGGTAACGAACGGCCATGATCGCGCCCGCCCTCGCCACCCTGCTCCTCGCCGCCGCCCCCGCCGGCGACGCGGCCGCCCTGGCCCGCAAGGTCCAGGCCTTCTACGAGCGTACCGGGGACCTGCAGGCGCGCTTCGTCCAGACCTACACCTACTCCGGGTTCGGGGGGCGCAAGCAGGCCTCGACGGGCACGCTGCGGGTGAAGAAGCCGGGGATGATGCGCTGGGACTACGACACCCCGGAGAAGAAGACCATCGCGGTGAAGGGCTCGCGGCTCGTGCAGTGGGAGCCGGAGGCGAACCAGGTCTACGTCGACGAGCGGTTCGACGCCTCGGCCATGAGCGCCGCGGTGACCTTCCTCCTCGGCAAGGGCGACCTCGTGCGGGAGTTCGAGGTCGACCTGAGCGGGGCGGGCTGGCTCGTGCTCACGCCCCGCGCGCCGGACCCGCGGGTGGCTGCCGTGGAGCTGGAGGTCGGGCCGGAGGGGCAGGTGACCGCCACCCGGGTGCGGGACGGGTCCGGCAACGTGAACGAGATCCGTTTCGAGGACGTGCGCCGGAACGCGGGGCTCTCGGCGGCCGACTTCGACGTGGCGCTCCCGAAGGGCGTGCGCCGGGTGACGGCGCCCTCGCCGTAGCCTGGCGGGGCCGGCCGTTGCGATCCCGGCACGGGGCGGGTAATGGTCGGCCATGCCGACCGAACCGCTCCTCGTGGCCCGGGCCGCGACCGATCTCTTCCTGCTCCCCCACATGACGAACCGCCACGGCCTCGTGGCAGGGGCGACCGGCACCGGCAAGACGGTCACCCTGCGCGTCCTGGCCGAAGGCCTGAGCCGCATCGGCGTGCCGGTCTTCCTGGCCGACGTGAAGGGCGACCTGTCCGGCCTGGCGCGGCCGGGCGGCGACCACCCCAAGGTCGTGGAGCGGGCCAAGACGCTCGGGATCCCCCTCGCGCCCGAGGCGGCGCCGGTCGTCTTCCTCGACGCCTTCGGCGAGGCGGGCCACCCGCTCCGGACCACCGTCTCGGAGATCGGTCCGCTCCTGCTGGCCCGCATCCTCGGGCTCAACGAGACGCAGGCGGGCGTGCTCTCGGTCGTCTTCCGCGTGGCGGACGAGGGAGGCCTCCTCCTGCTCGACCTCAAGGACCTGCGGGCGCTGCTCGAGCACGTCGCCCGGCAGGCGGGGGAGCTGCGCACCCGGTACGGGAACGTCTCCACCACCACCGTGGGGGCGATCCAGCGGGCGCTGCTCACCCTCGAGGAGCAGGGCGGGGACCGGTTCCTGGGCGAGCCCGCCTTCGAGCTCGAGGACCTGCTCCGCACCGACACCTCCGGCCGCGGCTTCGTGACCGTGCTGCACGCGGCGAGGCTCTTCCAGTCCCCCAAGCTCTACTCGGCCCTCCTGCTCTGGCTCCTCTCGGAGCTGTTCGAGTCGCTGCCCGAGGTGGGCGATCCGGAGAAACCGCGGCTCGTCTTCTTCTTCGACGAGGCGCACCTGCTCTTCGAGGACGCTCCCGACGAGCTGCGCGACCGGATCGAGCAGGTGGTCCGGCTGGTGCGATCGAAGGGGGTGGGCGTCTGGTTCGTCACGCAGAACCCGCTCGACCTGCCCGACACGGTGCTGGGCCAGCTCGGGAACCGCGTGCAGCACGCCCTGCGTGCCTTCACGCCGCGCGACCAGAAGGCGGTCCAGTCCGCGGCGGAGACGTTCCGCCCGAACCCGGCCGTGAAGGTGGAGGAGGCCATCACGCAGCTGGGCGTGGGGGAGGCGCTCGTCTCCTTCCTCGACGAGAAGGGCGCGCCCCGTCCGGTGGAGCGCGCCCTGGTGCTGCCGCCCCGGTCCCGGATGGCGCCGCTCTCGGACGAGGAGCGGGCCACGGTGACGGGCGCCTCGCCCGTCCGCGGGAAGTACGCCCGGACGGTGGACCGCGAGTCGGCCTACGAGATGCTGCAGAGGCGGGCGGCGGCGAAGGAGGCGGAGGCCCCGGCCGAGGGCGCGGAGGCGCCCCGGGGCGGGGGGCGCGGCGAGCGCGGCGCCATGGACGTGCTGGCCGGCATGGCCCAGAGCGCGGCCCGCGCCGCCGGCACGCAGCTCGGCCGGGAGATCATGCGCGGCGTGCTGGGGTCGATCTTCGGGGGCGGGCGAAGGCGGAGGTGGTAGAGCGAGGGGCGGCGACCCGGAGGGCGCCGCCCCGTCCAGAGCGCGGACCGCGGACCGGCCGGCTAGTAGGCGACGCCGCGCACGAGCGCGCGCGCCGCCGGAGCGGGCGCCGCCGGGTTCTGCGTGACGAAGTCCGGCCGCATCATCTCGTTGTCCTCGTGGTCGATGATGTGGCAG
>DATIUR010000508.1:0-10893 GCA_035466675.1 Anaeromyxobacteraceae bacterium
TGCCGTTCGCAGGGCGGGTCGGGCCGGCTCCCGGCCCGCGGCCGGCGCTCGTGTCGCTCGTCGGGGCCGGTCCGGGCGATCCGGGCCTGCTCACGGTACGGGCGCGCCGGCGCCTGCTCGCGGCCGATGCGATCGTCTACGACCGCCTCGCCGCCGCGGCGCTCCCCGCGGATCTCCGCCCCGAGGTGGAGCTGCACTCCGTGGGCAAGGAGGCGGGTCACCACCCGGTTCCTCAGGAGGAGATCAACGCCCTCCTCGTCCGGCTGGCCCTGGCCGGCAAGCGGACCGTGCGGCTCAAGGGCGGCGACCCGTTCGTCTTCGGCCGCGGCGCGGAGGAGGCGGAGGCCCTGAGGAGCGCCGGCGTCCCCTACGAGGTCGTCCCCGGGGTGACGGCTGCCCTGGGCGCGACCGCCTGCGCCGGCATCCCGGTCACCCACCGCGGCGAGGCGGTGCGCCTCACGCTGGTCACCGCGCACGAGAGCGCGAAGGGGGACGGTCCGCAGGTGCGATGGGACCTCCTGGCCCGGGATCCCCACGCCACGCTGGTGGGCTACATGGGCGTGTCGAGCCTGCCCGACGTGGCGGCCCGGCTGATCGAGGCCGGCATGCCCGCCGGCACGCCCGCCGCGCTGGTGGCCCAGGGGACCACGTCCGGGCAGCGCACGGTGGTGAGCACCCTGGCGCGCCTGCACGCGGCCGGGGTGGCGGCCGGCATCCGGCCCCCCGCCGTCTTCGTGATCGGGCCGACGGTGCGGCACGCGGCGGCCCTCGACTGGTTCGCGAGCCGCCCGCTCTCGGGCGAGCGGCTGGGCCTGCTCGCGGCGGACGACGGGCTGGGAGCCGCGCTCGACGTGGCGGGGGCCGAGATCCTCGAGCTGAGGCTTCCCATCGGGTCCGCCGCGCGGGCGGGGATGGCGGCGGCGCCGCTCACCGGCTGGGTCCTCCGGAGCGCCAGGGACGTCGAGGCGCTCGAGGACGAGCGCTCCGGCGCGGGGTGGCACGGCGAGATGCGCGCCTACTGCCTGGGGCCGTCCGCCGCGGAGCGCGCGCGGGCGCTGGGCTGGCCCGAGGTGGTGCTGCTCCCGGAGGCGGCCTCGCCGGAGGCGATCGTCGCCGCCATCGCCGACCGCGGCCGGAGCGCGGCCTCCGGGAATGCGAGGAGCCCGTGACGAGCCGGCGAGCCGGATCAGTACACGCGCCCGAGACGATCGAGCACGGTGTCCGGGTCCCCGATCTTCCGGAGAAGCTCCTGGGCCTCGTCTCCCATGAGCGCGAGCACCTCGCGGGCGCTCGGCACCTCGCGGCCTCCCGCCACGTACACGCCCCGCCCCTGCTGATCGAGGTACAGGCCGTCCGCCGGCGTCCTCGGCACGAGTCCTTCGTACTGGGTGGGCGCCTCGGGGGAGCGGATCAGGGCCCAGGCATCCCGGTCGAACAGGGGGACGTCGATCTTGTCCGAGCGCGCGTCCCGTTCGAGCGGCCCCCAACCCGGAGCCTCGTGGGGACCTTCGAGCAGCCAGAGGTTCGCCATGCGGCCATTCCTTGCCTCACCCGCGGGCGCCAGGTCAAGCCCGACGGTCTCGCCCGCCCGGTGAGCGACGGCCGAGCCGGCGCCCCGGCTCGCCCGGGTCCGCACGGAGAGGGAGATCCATGAACGAGGAGATGCAGGCGAACGTCGCGATCCGGCCGGTGGAGCGGGTCGCGCAGGCGGCCGCGCGCGCGGGCGAGGCGGACCTCGGCGTGGCGGAGGAGCAGCTCGCCTACGCCCGGGTTCTCGACGCGGGCGTGAAGATCGGGTTCCTGCTGCTCGTGGCGACCTTCGTCCCGTACTCGCTGGGCCTGCTCGCCCCCCAGGTCCCCGTCGACGACCTGCCCCGCTACTGGTCCCTCTCCGTCCGCGACTACCTGGCGGCGACCGGGATGCACGCGGGGTGGGGATGGATCCGGATGCTGGAGAAGGGGGACGTCCTGAACTTCCTGGGCATCGCCTTCCTGTCCGGCGTGTCGGTCGTGTGCTACGCGGTCGTCGCCCCCCGGTTCTTCCGGAAGAAGGACGCCGTCTACGGATGGCTGGCGGTGGCCGAGGTGCTGGTGCTCGTGCTGGCTGCGTCCGGCGTGCTGAAGGCTGGCCACTGAGCGAGATGCCCGGCTTCGTCGATCCACCCGCGGGAGAAGGACCATCCATGTCGAGGACCACCCTCACCCTGTCGGCGGCGGCGCTCGCCCTGCTCGTGCTTCTCCTGGCCGGCGCCACGTACGCGTCGGGGGAGCCGTCGGCCGCGGCGGCCGCCGCGGGCGGGACGGGGGGCTCCCCGATGCCCTGGTGGGGCTGGCCGCTCATCCTGTTCGCCGTCACCTTCCTGCTCGGGATCGCGGCCGTGCTCGGGGGCGTGGGCGGGGGCGTCCTGTTCGTCCCCATCGTCGGCGGCTTCTTCCCCTTCCACCTCGACTTCGTGAGAGGGGCGGGGCTCCTGGTCGCCCTGGCGGGCGCGCTGGCGGCGGGCCCCGGCCTGCTCAAGAAGGGCATGGCCGACCTCCGGCTCGCCATCCCGGTGGCCCTGATCGCCTCCGCCTCGGCGATCGGCGGCGCCATGCTCGGCCTCGCCCTGCCCACCCGCGTCGTCCAGACCGCCCTGGGGGCCACCATCCTCGGCATCGTCGCCATCATGCTGATGGCCAGGAAGTCCGAGTACCCGCGCGTCGCGAGGGCGGACGACCTCTCCACCGCCCTCCGCATCAGCGGCATCTACCACGAGGCCTCGACGGGCCAGCAGGTCGACTGGAAGATCCACCGCACGCCCCAGGGGCTCGCCACCTTCGTGGTCATCGGCTTCATGGCGGGCATGTTCGGGCTCGGGGCGGGGTGGGCCAACGTGCCGGTCCTGAACCTCATGATGGGGGTCCCGCTCAAGGTCGCGGTCGGGACGAGCAAGTTCCTGCTCTCCATCACCGACACGTCCGCCGCCTGGATCTACGTGAACAACGGCGCGGTCCTTCCCATCCTGGTCGTGCCGTCCGTCATCGGCATCATGCTGGGATCGGTGGTGGGGGTGAGGATCCTGGCCCGGGCGAAGCCGGCGGCCATCCGCCAGATGGTGGTGGCGCTGCTCCTCTTCGCCGGCCTGCGGGCCCTGCTCAAGGGTCTCGGGGTGTGGAACTGACGGTGAGAGGGGGGCCTTCCCCGCGCCGGCGGCCGACCGCCAGCGCAGCCAGGCGCCGCGCGTAGTATGGTGGCGAGGCGGCGCGGACCGCGAGGGATCCAGCCGGGTGTTCGCCAGGACGAAGAGCCTCCGGGGGAAGATCAGGGCGGGCTTCGTCCTGAGCTTCTCCTTCCTGCTGCTCGTCGCCTCGGTGATGTTCGTGAACCTGCACCTGCTGGAGGATCAGGTCGCGCTCCACTCCGGCATCTCCCGCTTCCTCGACACCACGCTGGAGATGCGGCGCTACGAGAAGAACTACCTCCTCTACGGCAAGGAGGAGGACCTCGAGCGGGCCATGGACTACGCGGGCTCGGCGGCGGACCTCGTGGCGGAGGGCGCGATGGGCGGGCCGGGTGGGGGCGCCGGCCACCCGCGCTGGGCGAGGTTCCTCCTGGGCATCGACCCGGGGACCGACCAGCCGGAGTACGGATCGGAGCAGACCGCCCGGCTCCTGCGGGACTACCGGGCGCTGCTGCGCAAGGCGGCGGAGGGTGGGGCGAGGGCAGGTGCCCGGGGCGACCCGGAGGCCGAGACCTCCATCCGGGACCTGGGCCGGAGGATCACCGGCATCGCCGAGCGGCTCTCCTCCATCGAGGGGCGGAACCTCCAGGAGATCCTCCGCTCGGGCCGCCGCGCGCTCGTCCTGCTCGTGGTCCTGTTCCTGGCCGGGACCGCGGTGATCGCCCGCGTCATCGCCCTGACCGCCATCCGCCCGCTCAAGGAGCTGGAGACGGGGATGCAGCGGATCGCCGCGGGCGACTACCACACCCTTCCCGAGGAGGCCGTCAGCGACGAGATCGGCTCGATGAACGCCGCCTTCAACCGCATGATCCGCGAGGTGTTCGAGCACCGGCAGGAGATCCTCCAGTCCGAGCGGCTGGCCGCCCTGGGGACGGCCCTGGCCGGGATCGCCCACGAGATCAACAACCCCCTCTCGAACATCTCCACCTCGGCCGAGATCCTGAAGGAGGAGAACGAGAAGGCGCGGCCCGGGGAGCGGCGCGAGCTCATCGACCAGATCATCGCCCAGACCGACCGGGCCACCGACATCATCCGGGCCGTGCTCGACTTCAGCCGCGAGGCTCCCCTGGACCGGCGCTCCACCAACCTCCTCTCCGCCGTCCGGGGGTCGCTCATCCTGGTGCGCGGCGAGATGCCGGCCCACGTCTCGGTGGAGGTCGACGTGGCGCCGGACATCGAGATCCGGGCGGACAAGACCAAGCTCGAGCAGGCGTTCATCAACCTGCTCACGAACGCCATCGACGCCATGCGCGACTCCGGCCGCGAGCGGCGGATCACCGTGTCGGCCCGGCCCGCCGGCGAGCGGCACGTGGAGATCGCGTTCCGCGACACGGGCAGGGGGATCCCCCGGCACCAGCTCGACCGGATCTTCGACCCGTTCTTCACCACCAAGGGCGTGGGCGAGGGGACGGGGCTCGGGCTCTACGTCACCCACCAGATCGTGGAGCAGCACGGCGGGACGGTCCGGGTCGACAGCGTGGACGGGGAGGGGACCACCGTCGTCATCACGCTGCCGCGCCGCGAGCCGGAGCCGCCCGAGCCGGGCGGGAGCGGCCGGCGGGGAGGGGGGCGGCCGGGCCATGGGTGAGCGGGAGGCCGCCGGGAAGGGGAGGCTGCTCGTCGTCGACGACGAGCCCATCGCCCTGCGCAACCTCGAGCGGGTGCTGTCGAAGGAAGGGTACGTCGTCTCGACCGCGTCGAGCGGGCAGAGCGCGCTCCGCATGCTCCGGCAGAAGGCCTTCGACGTGGCCCTCACGGACCTCAAGATGGAGAAGGTCGACGGCATGCAGGTCCTGAAGCGGTGCAAGGAGATCGACCCCGACGTGGAGGTGATCCTCATCACCGGCTACGCCGCGGTGGACACCGCCATCGAGGCGATGAAGCTCGGCGCGTACCACTACCTCGCGAAGCCCTTCAAGCTCGACGAGGTCCGCAAGGTGGTGGGGGAGGCGGCCCTGAAGGTCGCGCTCAAGAAGGAGAACCGCCGCCTGCGGGAGGCCGTGGAGAGCATCCGGGACCGGGTCGACATCGTCACCCAGGACCCGGGGATGCTGGCCGTCCTCGACACGGCCCGGGACGTGACCGGCACCGACTGCAACATCCTCATCACCGGCGAGTCGGGGACGGGCAAGGAGCTGATGGCGAGGTACATCCACCGGCACAGCCGGAGGTCGGCCGGGACCTTCCTCGCCATCAACTGCGGGGCGTTCACCGAGGACCTGCTGACCAGCGAGCTGTTCGGCCACGAGAAGGGGGCCTTCACGGGCGCGGTGGCGCAGAAGAAGGGCCTCGTCGAGATGGCCCGCGGCGGCACCCTCTTCCTCGACGAGATCACCGAGATGAGCCCGGCCATGCAGGTCCGCCTCCTCCGGGTGATCCAGGAGAGGGAGTTCCTGCGCGTGGGAGGGACCGAGACCGTCCGCGTGGACGTGCGGTTCATCGCCGCCACGAACCGCGACATCCAGGAGGCCATCGAGGCCGGGGACTTCCGCCAGGATCTCTACTACCGGCTCAACGTCGTGACGCTCGCCCTGCCGCCGCTCGCCCGGAGGCGGGACGACATCCCCATGCTCGCGCACTTCTTCCTGAAGAAGCACTCCGAGAGGATGGGGAAGAAGGTCGAGTCGATCTCCGAGGAGGCGATGCAGCTGCTCTCCGGCTACGCCTTCCCCGGAAACGTCCGGGAGCTCGAGAACATCGTCGAGCGCGGCGTGGCCCTGGCGAAGGGCGACGTGCTCGAGGCGGCGCAGCTGCCCGAGGACGTGAGGCGGCTGAGCCTGAAGGCGTTCCGGCGCGAGGGGGGGAAGATCCCGACGCTCGACGACCAGGAGAAGGCCTACATCGAGTGGGTCCTGAAGGAGGTCGACGGGAACAGGTCCCGCGCCGCGGCCATCCTGGGCATCGATCGGGTCTCCCTGTGGCGCAAGCTCAAGCGGTACCGCATCGGGGAGTAGGCTGGCCCCGTTCTTGCTCGGTCCTCTTCTCGCGACGGGCGCATCGACGCGGCCGTCGGGAGGAAGGACGGCTCCGGATGCGGGAGAAGAAGAGACTCGACGACCTGATGGAGGCGATCACCTTCGCCGAGGTCGGCGAGATCGACACGGCCAGGACGATCGCGGCCCGGGTCTTCCCCGACGAGGGCGCGGCGCAGGGGCAGCGGATCCTCGCGGTGAGCAGGGGAGCGGGGTTCTCCCGGCGCATGATCGACCACGCGGTCGGCATGGCCGATCGGCTCCGCTTCGGGCTGGTCGCCCTGAGCGCGCCGTCCGCATTCGCCAGGCTGCTCGCCGGGATCCGGGCGGGGGCGGGGCGAGAGGCTTCCTGGCTCCCGGCCGAGGCGTTCCGCGCCTCTGCGTCCGAGCGCGGGATTCCCTTCGCCCATGCGGTCGGGCGCGGCGACCCGGCCCGGGCCGTCGCCGCGGCGAGGAAGCGCTTCCGGAGGATCGCCTTCCTCCTCGTGGACGCGGCGGGCCGTCCGGATGCCCGGCTCTCCCGGCAGGATCTCCCGGTCTTCTACCTCGACGATCGGTGACGCGATGCGGGGCGCCGCGAGGCGCCGGCCCTCCGCGTTCCTCGGGCCGGCCCCGTTGCGCTGTTGCAGAGTGCAGCGGTCCCGTCGGATCCGGAGATGTGTAGTTTCCCTCTGGAGTGACGGCAGGTTGCAATCGTACGCCGCAGGGGGCGGGCGGCGCCGTTGCAGCGTGCATCATCCCGGGCTCCCACTCCCCGCCCGCCTCGAAGGAAATCCGGCGGAACGGCGGCCCGATGGGCGATGGGGCGGGCACGGCACGGCCCCTGCTCTTGCGTGGGCTCCGGGAAGGAGCCACACGCATGATCCCCAGGGGACTGCTCGCGAAGCTCGAGGCGCTGCTCACGGCGGTGGCCTTCGCCGAGGAGGGCGAGGCCGAGACGGCGCGTCGGATCCTGGCCGAGGCCGGGATGGACGACCGGACCCAGCACGACGAGGACGACCGGCTGATCGGCGCCGGCCCCCACGCTCCCGTGGCGAAGTGCCCATGAGGAAGCTGCAGCCGGCCGGAGACGTCCCCGCCTCGCTCTCGCGGGCCGGCGCGGGCGACGCCGCGCGCCGCCGGATACGCGCGGCCTTCCCGTTCCTGGGCTGGTGGCCGCGCGTGGACGGCGGGACGCTGCGCGGCGATCTCACCGCGGGCCTGACCGGGGCGATCATCGTGCTGCCCCAGGGCGTGGCCTTCGCCACCATCGCCGGGCTCCCGCCGCAGTACGGCCTCTACTCCGCCATGGTCCCGGCCATCGTCGCGGCCCTGTTCGGATCGTCGTGGCACCTCGTGTCCGGTCCCACCACCGCCATCTCCATCGTGGTGTTCGGCGTGGTGAGCCCCCTGGCGGAGCCCGGGAGCGCGGACTACGTCTCCCTCGTCCTGACGCTCACCTTCCTGGTCGGCCTGATCCAGCTGGCCATGGGGCTGGCGCGGATGGGGACGCTCGTCAACTTCATCTCCCACACCGTGGTGATCGCCTTCACGGCGGGCGCCGCGATCCTGATCGCCTCGAGCCAGCTCAAGCACTTCTTCGGGGTCGACATCCCGCGGGGCGCCTCGTTCGTCGCGACCCTCGACGCCCTGATCCGGCGGGCCGGCGAGATCGACCCGTACGTCACGTCGGTGGGGATGATCACCCTGGCGACCGGCGCCCTGGTGAAGCGTCACCTCCCCCGCTTCCCGTACATGATCGCCGCCATGCTGGTGGGGAGCCTGGCCGGCGTGGCGCTCAACGCCATCTTCGGCCCGGCGGTCACGCACATCCGCACGGTGGGGGCGCTGCCCGGCACCCTGCCGCCGCTCTCGGCTCCCTCCCTCTCGCTCGAGAACCTGAGGCTCCTGGGGGGCAGCGCCCTGGCGGTCACCATGCTGGGGCTGACCGAGGCGGTCTCCATCGCGCGCGCCATCGCGGTGCGCTCGGAGCAGCGCATCGACGGGAACCAGGAGTTCATCGGCCAGGGGATCTCCAACCTGGTCGGCGCCTTCTTCTCCAGCTACGCGGCGAGCGGCTCGTTCAACCGCAGCGGGCTCAACTACGAGGCCGGCGCGCGGACGCCGCTCGCCGCCGTGTTCGCCTCCCTCTTCCTGGCCGCCATCGTGCTGTTCGTCGCGCCCCTGGCCGCCTACCTGCCGGTGGCGGCCATGGCGGGCATCCTGTTCCTGGTGGCCTGGGGGCTCATCGACTTCCACCACATCCGCGGGATCGTCCGGGCCAGCCGCTCCGAGGCGGCCATCCTGGTGGCCACCTTCCTGGCCACGCTGCTCCTGCATCTCGAGTTCGCCATCTACGTGGGCGTGATCCTGTCGCTCGTCTTCTACCTGAACCGGACCTCGCGGCCGCTGGTGCGCCCGCTGGTTCCGGACCACCACGACGCCGAGGGCCGCCTGGCGGACGGCCAGGGGCTGGCCGAGTGCTCGCAGCTCAAGATCGTGGAGGTGCACGGGTCGCTCTTCTTCGGCGCGATCGACCACGTCCAGCAGCACCTGCAGGCGCTCGACGGGGACGGCACGGAGCGGAAGCACGTCCTGGTCGTCGCCGACGGCATCAACTTCGCCGACGTGGCCGGGGCGGAGATGCTGGCGCGGGAGGCGAGGCGCCGCCGGCGGATCGGCGGGGGGCTGTACCTGGTGGGCGTCAAGCAGCGGACCTTCGAGATGCTGCGGGCGGGCGGCTTCCTGGAGGACATCGGCGAGGAGAACGTCTTCGAAGGCCGCGGCGAGGCCCTCGCCCGGATCGCGAGCCGCCTCGACAAGGCCGTCTGCGAGCGCTGCGGGCGGCGCGTCTTCGCGGAGTGCGCGAGCCCCGTCCCGGTCCCGGCGCCGGTCCGCCGGGCCGCGGCCGGGATCGAGGCCGCCATGAGCGCCGCCGCCTTCGCCGAGGAGGGCGAGGTGGAGGTGGCCAGGCGGATCCTGGCGGGCGCCGGAGGGCAGGGAGGCGTGGGCCCGAAGGGCGGCTAGGGCCGAGGCTGCGGCTTCGGGCTACGACGGGCTACAGGCTACGGGGACTGCGGCGCGTTTCCCGAAGCCCGCAGAGCGATGCCCGTAGGCTCAGCACGAGGTGATCGGCACCGGGTCCCCGCCCCGCCCGCGCGGTCGCCCTTCCCCGCCTCCTCCGCGACCTGCCGCGCCCGCTCGGGATCTCCCTCCTCGGCGAGCGCCGCGGCGGTCAAGAGCAACGCGATCCTCCCGACGAGATCCTTCACGGCGTGTCTCCTCATGGCGCCCCCTCCTTCCCCTGCGGAGCTGCGCAGGCCGCGTGCAGGTCGTCGAACAGGGCGGCCCCGCGGGCCAGGCGCGCCTCGTCGTCCGGGTGGGCGGCGGCGATCCCGGCCACCAGCTGCGCGACGCCGGCGGCCTCCTCGCGCCCGTACTTCCCGTCCTTGAGGTCCACGTCGTGGACGATCTCGGCGACGGCGCCGAGCGCCGGGTCGGCGAGCCCGAACCGGCGCAGGAGGACCTCGAAGGTGCACAGGTCGCCTTCGTGGGTGAACTCCGCCTCGAACATGTCGAAGCGGACCTCGCCCTGCCGGGGCTGGTAGCCCTTGGCCGGGACGAACTTGAATCGCGCCTCCGGGTCGACGAACCGCCGGACGAGCCAGGCGCACGCCATCCGGTCCACCTTGATCCCGGATCGCGTCACCCAGGTTCGCCCGCGGTAGTCCTCCGGTCGTGCGGTGGGCTGCGCGGGCACCTGCTCGCGGATGGGCTTCATGGTCTCCTCCAGGCCGGACACGAGGCCCTCGGCGATCTCGCGTCCGGGAGCGCCGAAGAAGTCGATGGCGCCGATCTCCGCCAGCCGGCGCCTGAGCCGCGCCACCTGCCCGGCCGCCTCCGCGGCCCGGTCGGCGGGGATCGGGCCGCGCGCGGGCCGGCTTCGTGCGATCTCCCGCGCCGCCTCCGCGACCTGCCGGTAGTCCGCCTCGCGCGCCTCGTGGAAGAGGGCGGTCACCTGCTCGTCGGTGAGCCCGTCCACGAAGCGGGCCTCCAGGAGGGAGGCGTCCCCGCCGCCCCTCACGATCTCGCGCCGCACCCACTGGAGGTCCTCGAGCGTCTCGTCGTCGAGCGGCAGGGCGTAGACGGAGTTCTTGATCGCCACGGCGCCCAGCCGCTGGAGCTGGCGCCCCACCTTGACGCGCAGGTAGGCGGGCCTCGGGGGAATCTGGTGGATGAGCAGCATCCAGCGCCCCGCGACCTCCGTCATCTGCCGAGCTGCGGTCGGTGTCATGTGTGAACCGTATCATGAACATAACAAGTGTATCTTCCCGCCGCAAGCACCCGAGGACCCGGGGGGAACTCGGGGCCGCCGGCACCGGCGGCCGGCCCGCCGCACCCCCGAACCGGGGGCGCCTGCGTATCAAGCCACTTTATCCAGGGAATTCACCGGCTCCGTGTTGACGCCCCCGCCCGGAGTGCGCGCAACATGTGCGACACGAGGGAACGGGGGGCGGCCCCAGCACACCGCCCGAAGAGGCTTTTCATGCGGCAGGTCGTCGCACAAGCGGCCGTGGGCGCCCCGACCGTCGGGGCGCGGGGAGCCACCGGGCCGGCGGCTCCGCCGCCCGGACCGCATGCCGCGGATCGGGCTTCGCCCGGGGAGGGCGTCTGAACATGGAGAGCGCCGAGCGGAAAAATCGGTTCTGGGCATTCGTGGT